>JAHZJA010001182.1 GCA_022601155.1 Deltaproteobacteria bacterium
CCGATGCCACAGCTGAGCGCCGACGAATTCATCGCCACGCGTCAGGTGGTCGGTGAGGCGGGCGGTGACCTTGAAGCCGAGGTCGGCGTAGATCTGGTTGACCATCGGCATGTCGGTCCCACACAGGGAGAACACGCTGGCGGTATCGATCTTGCGGAGCTCGTCCAGCAGCGTGCGCATGCAGAAGCTCAGCGCCGCCATGTCGGTGTCCTTCTCCGGAGGAGTCAGGATGTCGACCTTGGCGTGGCCGAACGAGCTGTCGGTCTCGGCTCCGAGCCAGATCTCGCGCTTGCCCATCTTGCCGTGCAGGCCGATGTCGGGATGGAACTGTCCGCGGCGGAACGGCGCGTACAGTGCTCCGAGGGTGTAGCGCTGGGTGATGGCATCCAGCCGCGTCACGTCCTTGACCATCTCCAGGCTCAGCCCACGCGGCTTGGTGCCGCCGGCTTCTTTGTCCTTGGAGGCCGTGGTCGTGGCCGACAGCTTGGGGGCACCGCCCTGGATGGGGTCGCCGTCCTCGGTGTACACCCGGCTCATGACGTAGGCGTCGGCCGTGCGGAAGTACCCGGGAATGGCGCCTTCGCGGGAGAAGCCCACCGAACGCCAGCTCTTGGAGTCCTGCTTCTCGACGACCGTGAAGACCTTGCGCAATCCCTCCGAGCGGGCGATGCGATCGAAGAAGTCGCGCTTTTGTTGGTAGTTGCCTACCCTGTAGTCGAAGACGCGAAGATTGTGATGCCGCCGGTTGAGGAGAAAGCAAAAGTCGATGTCGCCCTTGCGGTAATAGATCTCCTCGACGGGGGGACTTTCTTCGCGAAGCGGCTCGGCTGCGGCCATGGTCACCAGCTCATTTGACGTTCGTCTGCGTGCGGCGCAAAGTGCGTGGATGTCGGCGTTTTGCGCTCTAAAACCCCGAAAACACAGGGGTTCTTCTTGTGAACCTGCCCATGCAGGCTTCCCGTACCCCTACCACCTACATTTTGCGATGTCAAAGCGAGTGACGAGCGCTGCTGCACGTCGGGGGCCGCACCTAGCGGCTGTTGTCGGGCTCGGCCTGATGGTTTCGGCGTGCCGGCCCGAGGCGGTTTCGGCGCAACGGGAGTGCCGAACCCATGCCGATTGCGGTGAAGAAGGACGCTGCCAGGTGGGCCAGTGCGTGCGGGAGGTCGAGGTGCCTGCGGGTCCGTCGACAGCCTCACCTCCGAGCGCGGCGGCCCCCGTCGAGGTCAGCCCGCGACACGCCGAGGGCCCGACGCAAGCGCCCAAGCAGGTGTGGTCGGTCGACTTGGGTGCCGTCGTCTATGCGCGCCCGACCTTGGCCACCGATGGTCAGGGCCGAACCGTGGCCTACGTGGGCAGTCACTCGGGGCACTTCGTGGGGGTGGTGGTCGACGGGGCACAGGCGGGCACGGTGGTGCTCGAGCACTGGGTCGACGGCATCATCTGGTCGACGGCGCTGGTCGATGAGCACGGGCGGGTGTTGTTCGGAGCCGACGACGATCATCTGTATGCCATCGACACCGTATCGGGGCAGCTGGCATGGCGGACACGGCTGGGCGAGTGCGAGCCCACCCGTGCGCCCGGCCCCGAGGGCATGCGCTGTGATGTCGATGGTGGTCCCTCCCTGGGTCCCGACGGCGATGTGTACGTGGGCGCCGACGGCCTGTACCGCGTGGGCGATGATGGGGAGGTCCGTTGACACTACCCGCCCCAGGATCAAGGCCCTGGCGCTCACGTGGTGACGACCCCGCTGGTCGTCGACCAGGGGGTCGTGTTCGGCAACTATGCCCGGACGGTGGTCGCCGTCGACCATGATGGCGCGCTGCGCTGGACACTGGGTCTGGGCGCCGACGTCGATGGCTCTGCTGCCGTCGGGCTCGACGGAACCATCTACATCGGCTCGGACGATGGATCACTGCACGCGATCAGCTCCGACGGCGTGGAGCTGTGGGAGGTGCCGGTGGGCCGCGAGGTCCGGGCTGCGCCCGTGGTGGCGACCGACGGGACCATCGTGTTTGGGGCCTACGACGGCGGGCTCCGGGCCGTGGGCCCCGATGGCGTGATGCGCTGGACGTTGCCGACCGGCGGCGCGATCCATGCTGCGGCGACCATCGATCCCGCGGGGCGGATCTTCGTGGGGAGCCGGGACGAGCGCCTGTATGCGCTCGATCTCGATGGACACGTGTACTGGAACTTGGAGCTACCCGGTCAGATCGACAGCGGCGTGGCCATCTCGCCGGCGGGCACGCTGGTGGTCGGCTGTGACGATGGACAGCTGCGAGGGCTTCGCTAGCCAGCCTTCGAGCGGGTAGGGGCTATCGCAGCGGGCACGCGGCTTCGAAGGCCGTGGCCTGGGCCTCACACTGCGGCTCCTTGCCCATGAGCTGTTCGCACGTCAGCTGGGATAGACATACGTTGTAGTCGATGAGTGCAGCCGCACATGCCATGTCGGACTCTCCGAGGAATTGCTGACAATAGCTGGCATAGGCGTCGATGCACTCTTGTGGCCAGTCGCCGCCGTAGTAGCACTCGCTGAGGAGCTCTCCATAGGCAATACACGAAGGCTCGATCTCCCCATCGACTGGGATCGGCTCGCAGTCGAGGCCGTCCGTCTCGCCCCCGACCGTGTCCTCGGGCGGGGGCGAGTCCCCGGTGGAATCGGCGGGCGGCGGGGTGCCGACGGTGGCCGCACCGCTGTGGCCTTCGGTGGTCGGGTCTGGCGAGGGGTCGCCCGCGGGCCCCCCACCGGTCCCCATACCCGTCGTGGTCATCGCGGCTGCGGTCATCCCGCCAGGCACGGGGTTGAACGTCGAGCTGGTCGTAGTATCGCCGCCAGTGCACCCTACGGCCAGCGGGGCCAGGGTCATCAGGAACATCAAGTTGGTCGAACGGTCCTCGTTAGCGGTGGGCATGGGGCCAGTAGACACGAATGCCGGCACACTATCTACCACAATGTAAGACAAATCTTACCTTGTATGTAAGGAGGGCAAGGCTGGCCTTCATCACGACCGGTGCGGCGTTGGATCGGCGTTGGGCTCGTAGTTCTGATCA
>JAHZJA010001183.1 GCA_022601155.1 Deltaproteobacteria bacterium
GGGTTCACGCTCCTGGCCATGGGGAGGAAGAGGGATGCCGAGATGGAGCAGCGCGCGGGGTTGGCCTCCATGGAGGCGGCGCTGGGCCCTGCCCACCCCGGGGTCGGACAGGCTCGTATCATGCTCGGAAGCACCTTGGCGGAGCGGAACGAGCTCGACGAGGCCGTGATCGAGTACCGCAAGGCGCTCTCGATCTACGAGTCGGCCCTCGATCCCCATCACCGCCGAACCATCGGCGCGCGCTGCAATCTCGCGGTCATCCTCAAGAAGCGAGGAGACCTGCGGCAGGCCGAGGCCGAGCTCCGCCTGACCCTTCCGCTGATGGAGCAGGCCTACGGCGCCGAGCATCTCAGGGTCGCGGCGGTGCGCAACAACTACGCGGGTGTGTTGATGGGGCTGGGCCGGATCGAGGAGGCCGAGTCCCAGCTGCGTTCGTCCCTGGAGGTCTCCGTCGAGTCCCTTCCCCCCGAGCATCTTCAGGTGCTCTTTACTCGCATCAACCTCGCCGACAGCCTCAGACGGCAGCGACACTTCGAGGAGGCGGAATCCGAGCTCCGCCTGGCCATCGCGACGCTCGAGCGGTCGCATGCTCCCGAGCACCCCGCCCTCGGAGCCGCGCGGTCCGTCCTCGCGCGACTGCTCGTGTCCAGTGAGCGCTTCGAAGAGGCACGACCGACGGCCGAGGCGGCCTGGGAGCGACAGCAGCGCGACGATGTCCTTCCCGACGACCAGGCGGCCGCCGCGTTCGCGCTCGCTCGTGTGTTGTGGAACGTCGAGACACCGCATCGCGATCGATCGCGGGCGCAGTGGTTGGCCGAGTTCGCGGCCGACGTGCTCGAGGCCAACGGAGATCCGGTCGATCCCGAGATCCGTCGGTGGCTCGAGTCGCGGTCCGTCGGTTGAGACTGGTCCGTGCTTCGAGTATCGGCACCTTGCGGATGACCCCGATCGCCAGCACGGGGCTACAACATGCACTGGGTGCTGGAGAGCCCGGCCGCTCGATACTCCGCGGTGGCGTGCAGTGATGGCCGCGGGGTGGGGGCCACCGACGACTCGCAGTGCGACGGCCGCGAGTGCCCGAGGTCACCACAGCTTCCACCAGGGCTTGCGCGGACTGTGACCGGGGGACAGCACCGCTGCGAACCTCTCGCGCGGGATCAGGACCGAGTGCTTGCTCGCCGCGCTTGCCAGTAGCACCCCGCCGCACTCCGGGCCGAGCTTCGCCGCCATCTCGACCAGCGCGCGACCGTTGAGGCGGGCATTGACCGTCGGATCGTAGCGCTCCACGAACACCTCCGGGTCGGCGCACGCCCGGAGGACTTGCAGCCCGTTGGGCAGCTCGTGGATGGCCATACCCATCCCACTGCTGTCGACGGGCTGGTCGATGGGCACGTCGTCCGGAGGGTCGACGATCGTCACGCCGACCTGGGCTTCGACGAACGTGGCGTACAGCCGCGCCCGATCCTCGTCGCGCTTGCTGGAGGTGTACCGGGTGATGAGATCCGACAGAGGGGTGTTCGTCATCGCGTGCCGGTGTGTACTTGGTCGGCGAAGCCGTCTCGGTGACACACGAAGTGCTCGGCGCGCAACTGCGCCGGCGTTGTTCTCGTCGCGTCGCGTTTCACGATCACCCAGATCCCTCGCGGTGGTGGCACGTTGCGCCGCAGCGGCTCGGGATATTGCGCCGCAACCGCGTTGCGTGGCCCTTCCTCGGTGCTCGCCGCAGTCACGCGGCGGGAGCACGGCCGGGCGGTCGCGGCAGGCGAGGAGCGTCGTGATACGGGCCGGGGCGACGCTTGGGAGGCGGGGGGAGCGAGGCCTGCATTGTCGGAAATTCCGACGCAATAACAACAGGTATGCACGCGCAAGGCGATGCGGACGAGCGGCCGTGAACCGTTGCACCGCGGTGGACTATCGTCAGCGGAGACATTTGGCGCTGACCCCGATGATGCCGTCGTCAATCCCGCTGCTGTTGCTGTCGACCCTCGTTGCGCCCGACCCCGGTGCGCCGACCCTGCGGCTGGACCCCCCCGCCTACGAGGCGACGCCACCGATGCGCCTGCGCGTGTCCTTGCCGGAGGTTGAGCCTCAACCACGGAAGGTCTTCGTCGAGGTCGTCGACTTCGACGCGACCGTCCATGCGTCGTCGAGGCGAGATACCTGGGGCCTGGGTGTCCTACGACGCGGGACCGTGCTCGCGGCGACGCGCGGACGCGGTCGACCGGGCTGCTCGGGGTGGGCGAGCTTGGCCGGCGGCGGCGGGGTCTGTGCCGGCGACGGGGTTCGGATCTCGGACGAGCTTCGAACACCCTCGACGGTGACCCTGGCCCCTGACGTCGATGAGGACTTGCCCTACCGCTACGCCAAGATCGCGGAGGCAGGGACGCCGCGGCTGGCTCGCTTGCCCCTGTCCGACGAACTCGAGCAGCTCCAAGCGGGCACGGTGCCCTCCGAGCTGCCTCATGTGCGCACGCAGGGCGTGGTGTTCGTCGCGATCGATCGGCCGTACGAGGTCGACGGCGTGTCGTTCGTGCGTACGCTGGAGGGGGACTACCTCGCCCTGGACGACGTCCGGCCGATCGTTCCGCCGCAGACGATGGGGCAACCACTCATCGAGGTCACGCTGCCCATTGCGTTCGTCCATGCCGGCGAGACACCGATCGTGGCACAGGGCGATGACGGTACCCTACGGCCGATGGGGACGGCTTTTCGGACCGCGCGGTTCGACGTCACGGCCTCCCGCGCAGTCGACGATCGCGACTACGTGGTGAGTGACGCAGGTTGGTTGGTCGCCCGCGAGGACGTACGCCTGGCCACGCCCAAGCGGCGCCCCTCCAGCGTCGAGCCCGGTGAGCGATGGATCCACGTCGACCTCGACGAACAGGTGCTGGTGGCCTACGAGGGGGACCGTGCCGTGTTCGTCACCTTGGTCTCCACGGGCAAGGCCGGCTACGAGACGCCCCGCGGACAGTATCGCGTGCGACGCAAGTTCGTGTCCCGGCGGATGACCGGTCCCGATCCGGATACCGGGACCTACGATATCGCGGAGGTGCCGTGGGCCCAGTACTACCACGGCGGTTATGCACTCCACGGAGCGTACTGGCACGACGAGTTCGGTCAGGTCCGAAGCCATGGATGCACCAACCTGCCGCCCTCCGCAGCGCGTTGGCTGTTTCGATGGACGGCCCCCAACATCCCGGCGGGTTGGCATGGACGCTACCGCGCGGGGACGGTGGTGGTCTTCGGCTGAGCATGACCGTCGGGTTCGGCCGCGCCGTTGATGGTGCGTACTGCCGGGGTCAATGGACCGAGGGACCTCGCTGAACCCTCGGTCGTCGTTGCCGTGCCAGGGCTGGTTGCTCTGTGAAGCGGGTTGGCCCCCACGACGAAGCATGGCGCTCGATCGACACCCCGGAGCAATGCAGCGGTCGATTGGGGCGGGAGGGGCACCCCGTCGTGTGCTCGGGAGTTCGAGACGACTCGTCGAGTGTGGACGCCCGTGTCACCCGACGGCGAGGACGGATCGCGCCCGCCTCCGTTCACGACCGCGCCGCAGCGCGGCGACCCGACCACGGCCCTCGTCGACGAGTTCACAACGCCACAGCAGCCCGGGCCACCGAGACAGCACTGCGTCGCGCAGTGCCGGGGCCCGTGGGTCGGCACGAGCGACCGCGAGCTCGTAAGCCAGCGCGCTGGCTTCGGCCTCGCGCGGGCCGGTGAAGCCATAGCGCCGCGGATCGGGCAGCGCCGCGAGAGCGGTGGGTCCGGTCGTCGCGGCACGCAACCACTCGAACAGCATGAGGGTGCGTCGGGGCATGTCGCGCAGACCGTCGAGGTCTGGAGGCGCATCGGTCGCGAGGTATGCGTCCTCCCAGGGGCCGGTGCCGCGGAGGCGAGCGAGCAGCGCGGCTTGTTCGTGACCCGGATCGGCGACCACCAGCGAGGCGCTGGCGGACCACGGGTCGAGGGCGTCATCGTGGGAGAGCTTAACGGTCATCGAGCCCGTGGGGAGCGGACCGAGACAATGCGCCAGCTCGAACAGCTCGCGTCGGGAGTCGCCGGGCTCTAGGTCGACTTCGGTGAGATCGTGACAGGGGTTCCGCGGGCTCGCGGGGATGCTGATGACAGGGACGCAATCGCCCTCGCGAGTGAGCTCGATGGAGAACCTCGACGGGCGGCCGTGGCTCGACATCGCGGGCAAGCCGTAGCTGGGACCATCGGCCGGGGCTGCGAGGACCA
>JAHZJA010000103.1 GCA_022601155.1 Deltaproteobacteria bacterium
AACACTACTCCTGCAGCGCGATGCTCTGGCCGTGCTCGAACGGCATGTACGAGAACAGGCGGTGGAACAACGGCAGTGTCTGATCTTCACCGTCTCGCACCGCCGCTGGTGACAGCCGCTACGCGGTCTCGTCGAGCGCAAAGGCTCGAGCCGTACCGCGATGCAGGTTCCGCGACAGTTGATCGTGGACCAGGACAGAGGCCACGAGGCCCGAAGGCGTACTCGCCCACGATGACCGCTCCCCGGCGACCGCCGCTTCGTGCGTGTCGCCGAAGCGCTCCCGCAGCTCGGCGTCGGGCTTGTCGGCATGCCCCCACCACAGCGCCCCTTGCTCGCCGGCCACCGCCGGGTCATCGGGGGGCGGCCACCATCGAAGGCTCAGCCTTCGTTGACGGTGACCTTGATCATCTTGACTGGCGTCTGGGGCCGGTCACCCGCGGCGGTCGGCGTCTTGCCGATGGCATTGACCACGTCCATGCCCTCGATGACCCGCCCGAAGACCGGGTGCTTGGAGTTCCCGGGGGAGAACCAGTCGAGGAAGTCGTTGTGCACGGTGTTGATGAAGAACTGGCAGCTACCGCTGTTGGGGCGGCCGGTGTTCGCCATCGACAGGGTGCCGGGCTCGTTGGAGATCTTGGCGTCGGCCGGATGCTCGTCGGCGATGGTGCCGTTGGGGCTGTCACCGGTGCCCGCGCGACCGCTGTTGGGATCGCGGCTGTGGGGACAACCGAACTGAATCATGAAGCGGTCGATCACGCGGTGAAAATGCAGACCGTCGTAGAAGCCACTGCTGGCGAGCGTGACGAAGTTACCGGCGGTGATCGGCATCTTGTCGATGAACAGCTCGATGGTGAACGACCCCATCGAGGTCTCCATGGTCGCGGTCGGATTGGCCATGGGCGAACGAGTACCAGATCAGCGCGGGACCATCCACACGTCGGACGACTCGACCCGAAACGGCACGCCGCCATCGTGCGGACGCACCCACAGCGCGCCGTCGTCATCGAGCCTCAGCGCCGTCCCGCGGCGCGCCTGCCCCGGTTGTTCGGCGTCTCCCACATCGACCGGTTGCCCCAGCGCCGAACAGTGAGGCAAGTAGCGCTCGCGCACCGCCGCGAAGCCTCGTGAGAGGAACGGTTCCAGGGCGCCCTCCAGCGACGACAGCACCGAAGCCAGCACCGCAGCCCGACCCGGCGTGTCGCCGTCGGCATGAAGCGTCACGCTGGTGGCACGGAGGCCCGGTGCGAACGTCCGCCCGTGGATGTTGATCCCAAAGCCCACCACGACCTCGGGTCGGTCTCCCATCCACCGCGCCTCGCACAGGATCCCGCCAAGCTTGTCGTCCCCCACCAGAAGATCGTTGGGCCACTTGAGCGTGACCGGCACGCCGAACGGAACGAGGCCCTCGCGCAGCCCCACCCCGACCGCCAAGCCCAGGGCACCCAAGCGCTCGGGCGGCCGGATCGGACCCGGCCGTATCACCACCGAGACGTACAGGCTCTGCCCCGCGGGGGAAAACCACGAACGTCCCCGACGCCCGCGCCCGGCATCCTGGGCATCGGCCGTCACTACCGCCCCGTGGGGTGCCCCCTCCCGCAGCCACTCCAGCGCTCTATCGTTGGTCGAGCCCAGCCGCGAGTGGTGCTCGTGCGGCCGCCCGTAGGCGCCACGCAGCAGTCCCGACAGCAGGGTGAGATCGTCGCTCACGATGGCGGCGCACCAAACAACATCGAGATGTCGACGGCGGGCGCGCTGTGGGTGAGTGCCCCGACGCTGATCACGTCGACACCCGCGGCGGCGAGCGTTGCGACGCGGGACAGCGTGATGCCGCCGCTCACCTCCACGATGGCACGACCGTCGACCCGCGCCACCGCGGCCTGGACCCGGTGGTCGTCCATGTTGTCGAGCATGATCACCTCGGCGCCCGCATCGAGGGCTTCATCGAGTTCGGCGAAGTCGGTCACCTCGCACTCGATGCGCAGCGAGTGCGGAGCACGACGGCGAGCCGCCCGGACCGCGGCCTTGACCCCGCCGGCACAGCGAATATGGTTTTCCTTGATCAGCACCCCGCTGCCCAGATCGTTGCGATGGTTGCGTCCCCCGCCGCAGCGCACCGCGTAGCGCTGCAGCCGACGCAGGCCGGGCGTCGTCTTGCGGGTATCGGAGATCCGGGTCTTGTCGCCCGCCGCATCGGCATAGGCGCGGGTGAGCGTCGCGATACCGGACAGGCGCTGGAGCAGGTTGAGCGCCGTCCGTTCCCCCGCCAGCAAGGCGCGCGCATTGCCCTCGAGCGTGGCGAGTTGCTCACCCACCTGCACCCAGTTGCCCTCGGCGGCCGTGGCTGTGAACCGGACCCCACGGTCGAGCCGTGAGAACACCCGCCCCGCGACGAACAGGCCGCAGACCACCATCGGCGCCTTGGCCACCAGCTTGGCGTCGACCTTGAGGCCGGGCGGCACCGTGGCCGCGGAGGTGACATCTCCCGCCGCCAGGTCCTCGCCCAGCGCACGCTCGATGACCGCGTCCACGTCTCCCAGATCGGTATTCCACATCGTCACTCGGCCTCGCTCGTGTTTCGGAACGTTGAATCGCTCGCTCCGCTCATGCGGACCGAGGCGCCTTCCACGTCTGTGCATCCCAACCCCGCCGCGACGCCTCGCGCCGCAGCCGTGGATCGGGGTTGACCACCCGGGGCTGCCCCACCCGCTCGAGCATCGGCAGATCGGAGTAGCTGTCGCTGTAGAAGAAGCTGGTGTCGAGGCTGATGCCGTGGCGCGCCGCGAACTGCTCGGCCCGTACCACTTTGCCCGGGCCGTAGCATGCGGGCGCGACGTGGGTCCCCGTGAAGCGCCCTTGCTGCTCCCCGACCTCGGTGCACAGCACATGCTCGATGTCGAGGGCCCGCGCCACCGGGGCCGACAAGAACCGGGTGGCCGACGTGAGCAACGCGAGCACGTGGCCCGCCTCGCGATGCTCTTCGATCCGCTCGCGCGCCTCGGTACAGATCGTCGCTGCGATCTCGGCGTCGAACCAAGCGGCGACCTCCTGCTCGATGGGGGCGACCTCCTGCCCCTCGTACTGCGCGATGACGCGGCCCGCCATCGACTCGAAGTCGAGCATCCCGAACCGATACTGCACCGACCACCACAGCGCCTGCATCAGCTCGATGACCGTCATCCGGTCGTGCTTCCACTGGTGCCCGATCCACTTGGTCCCCGAGTTGATCTCGAGAACGGTGTGGTCGATATCGAAGAAGGCACCGATCGGGCCCGACGTCATGCCCCGAACGTACTGGCCATCAGGACCGCCATCAACAGGTTGGACGCGGCGTGAAACAGAGCGGGCGCCCACAGGCTTCCGCTGCGTCGCCACAGCCACGAGAACACCAGCGCCGGGAAGAACGTGGCCAACCGCGCGACCTCGGCCTGGCTCACCAGATGCCCCACCGCGAACAACAAGCTCGCGAGGACCGCGGCCAGACCGATCGGCACCCCGAGCACCCGACGCCGGGGCGGCCACCGCTCCTCGAGGGCCGACATCAGGTACCCCCGGTGGAACACTTCCTCGGGCAACGCCACCGCGAACACCTCCCCCACCACCGCCAGCAGTGCCCCGGCCCCGCCGTACTCCAGCCACTGCGCGGGCACGCGCAGCTCGCTCAGCCAGCCGTCACCCGTGTAGGAGCGGCACAGGCGC
>JAHZJA010001184.1 GCA_022601155.1 Deltaproteobacteria bacterium
GCCATCGAGATCATCGAACAACTCGAGGGCACGCCATGCCGGGAGCACCGACCATTGCCCCCGATCGGTCAAGCGTCGTGCTTCGGAGGCAGGGGCAAGCAGGAGGTCGAGGCCGAAACGGCTGGGGATGGTGGCGGTCCAGGGCATGGGGGCGGTCCTTGGAAGGGGTCGGTGGTTGATACGGGTGCCACGCCACGATTTCCTCACCCCGATGTCGGACTTCTCCTGATGGTGCGCTCCGAGCTACCCTCGGCCGCGTTTGATGCCCCCTGGAGCCACTCGTCGCGCGGTGATGACCGCCCTCGCGGTCGCCGTCGCCGGGCTCGGGCTGGCGATGATCTCCACGGGCTTGCTGCGGTGGATCGCGACCGCCGCGGTGCTCACGACCGCGCCTCCCCTGCTGCTGCTGGCGCGCGAACACCCGGCCTGGCACCAGCGCAGAGGGCGAATTCCGGGGGTGCTGTTCGTGGCCTTGGTGGTCCTGCTGCTGGGGCCATTGCTTGCGGGCGACCCACCTTCGTCGCGTGACCACGGCATCCACTACTTCCAGATCCGCATGCTGGTGGAGGAGCTGCTGCCCAGCGGACGACTATGGGGCTGGAGCCCCACGCTCAACCACGGCTACCCCTACGGCGAGAGCTACCCGGTCCTCGGTTATCTATGGATGGCGGCCGCCCACCTGCTGAGCTTCGGCGCCGTCTCGCTGCGTACCAGCTACGCATGGGGTCTGGCCTCGCTGTGGATGGTCTCCGCAGCAGTCGCGTGGTGGCTGGCCAGCACGATCGTGCGCGAGTTCGGCCGTAAATCCGAAGCAACCACCGCCGCGCCGTCATCCTCTCCCTCGCCGGCCGAGGTCGCCGGGTGGGCGGGCCTGGCCGCGGCCGGGCTGTGGCTGCTCGACCCGGGCGCGAGCCGTCAGGGCGGATGGAACTACCTCATGTTCCACGGGGTGTGGCCGCAGTTGCTGGCCGCCACCTTGTGGGCCGCATCGTTGGGTTTCACCCTGCGCGCGCTGGCCGAGCCGACCCCGCGTCGCATTGCCGCCGCGGTCCTCACCTTGGGCGGCAGCTTGTGGGCACACCCGTTTGGGATGCTCACCGCGGCCGCCTCCGGGTTCGCATGGGCGGTGGTCATCCTCGTCGCGCCCGGAGCCCGCCGATGGCCTGGCCCGTGGCGAGCGTGGACCGTCATTCACGTCGGCGCGGGACTGTTGGGCTCGGCGTGGGTGTTGACGTTCTTCGGCAGCGCGTCGGCGATGGCACGAGGCCCGGTGCCCTGGAGCCCCTTGGCGCTGCTGGGGTCCGACGTCCTGCAGGGCCAGCTGTTCGTTGGCCAGTGGGCGTGGGCGGGGGTGTTGGTGGTCCTTGGCGGCGCCGCGATCGTGCGTCACGGCGGCACGCTGGGCTGGACCACGCTCGGTCTGACGCTGGGCCTGCTGGCGATGGCCTCCGAGGAGGCCATCACCGTGTTGCGGCTCGACCTGGTGCTGTCGGGCTTCAAGAACCTCCAGTTTCCTCGCTATGCGATCCCGCTCAAGCCGCTGTGGTTTGCGCTGGCGGGCGTGGGCCTGGCCCGCGTGCTCGTGTGGGCACAGGCGTGGCGTGGCCAGCCCACCGCGCCCGCTTGGGATCGCATGACCTGGGTGCGCCGTGCAGTGGTGGCCCTGGTCCTCGCGCCGCTGGTCGCCAGCGTCGTGCCTCAGACCGGTCGCCTCGTGGCCCGCCCCATCGGCGCGCTCGATACGTTGGCCGCCGATGGCCTCGTCGATGCCGAGCAGCAGTTGCTGGAGGCTCTGCGTACCGAAGCCGCGGCCCTTCCTCCCCAACGCCCTCTCGCCGTCGCCGTGATGCGCACGGACATGGGCGGGGGCACCTATCCCGTGGCGACCGTGGCCGATGCCGGAGGGCGGTTGGCGCTCGACTCCCACATTCCCACGGTGAACTTCAAGTATCGCCTTCGCCGAGGCGTGGAGTCCTATGCCTCGCTGGGGATCACCCATGTCATCCACGACCGTGACGTCCCCGAGCAAGAGCGCCTGCTGATCGGCGCTCTGGAGGAGGTCGGCACGTACGGCTCCTTTACCCTCGAGCGCTTCCACCCTCCCGATGGACGCGAGCGCAGAGTGGCCGAGCTGCAGCGCGGCGAGGGCACGGTCACCCTCATCGACGAGGACGTGGAGCGTCTCGAGCTGGACGTCACGGGGATCCCCGAGGGAGGCCTCCTGCTGGTGGGTCGTGCGCCCCACCACCGCTGGATGCTGACGCACGACGGCCAGGAGATTCCGATGGAGCCGCACGTCGTCGATGGGCGCCGGATGTCGGTGCTCGCCGCGGAGCTTCCCGGGCCCGGGCGGGTGGTGCTCGAGTACTACCGTAGTGCGCGCGAGCGGTGGTCGCCGTGGGTCTCCGCGGTCGTGTTGCTCCTGGCGCTGGCTGGATTGGGATTCTCGGGCCCACCGTTGGCCCGGACAGCGCCGAGCCCGACCGCCCGCCGCTTCACGTGGGTGGTGACGATCGTGGTGGTGATGGCCGCCGTGTGGTGGATGCAGCGCCGTCAGCAGGTGCTGCTCGCGGAGACCTGGGATGGACTGCTGAAGGACCGGGGATCGAGGCAGGCCAAGGCCAAGGCCAAGGCCGACGCCGACAAGGCGGCAGCCGACGCCGAGCCCGACCGCCCTCCCGCCGACGATGACGATGGCAACGAGGAGGAGGACGACGACGAGCCTTCGGCCTTCGTGCGCGACTTCGTGGTCGATGACGCCATCGAGGTGGAAATCGACCCCGATCGAGTGTGCAGCGGCCTGTTGGGCAAGGATGTGCTCATCGATTGCTCCGAGGCAGCCCATCGGCCGAGCACCTCGTTCCTCTATCGGGCGCCGTACTTGTATCGGTGCCAGCGCGTATCGGTGCCGGCCCATGGCACCGCGATCATCCGCTTCCCACCGCTGGCCGACGAAGACCACGTGGTGCTCGGCACGATCATTCGCCACGAGCGCAAGGGCTCGGGCAAGCGGCTGCTATGGGGGCAGGGGCGCACGGACAAGCAGCTCCGCAACGAGCGTAGGGATTTCGTGATTCGCATCGACGACAAGGGCGAGACCCGGACGATCCGGTTGAAGAACGAAAGTGGGAAGATCGAGCAGGCCTGCATCGCAGCGGCGCTGATGCGGCCCAGCTAGGTGCGAGATCGGAACCCCGGTCGTGCAGATGCATCCCCTCGGCGCGTCGGCCTGGGGAAGGGCGACCGATCAGTCGTCATCGTCTTCGGCCTCGATCGCCTCCCCGCAGTGCGGACACCGACGCCCGTCCTCGCGCTGGCGGCGGATCTCCTCGATGAAGCCCGCTCCGATGATCCCCGTGGGCAGGGCGACCATGCCGACGCCGAGCACGGCAATCCCCGCGGCCAACACTCGCCCCAGTACCGTGACCGGGTACACGTCGCCGTAGCCCACGGTGGTCAACGTGATCACCGACCACCACATTGCCCGCGGAATGGTCCCGAACCACTGCGGCTGGACGTCGTGTTCCACGGCGTAGATCAGCGACGAGGCGATCAACATCAGTATCAGCACCAAGAGCACGGACAAGGTCAGCTCTTCGCGCGAGCGCATCAGCGCGCGCTGGATGTGCTGAGCGGCGTTGGAGTAGCGGGCCAGCTTGAGCAGCCGCGTGAGACGAACGAGCCGAAGCAGTCGCAGCATCCGAAGGTCGACCAGCCCGCCGAGGAACAACGACGGGGCGAAGGCCAACAGGTCGATGATCGCCATCGGCGTCATGATGAAGCGCAGCCGGCCCCACACCGGGTGCGCATAGCGGGGCTCGACGGGAATCGACCACACGCGCGCGACATACTCCACCAGGAACAGCACCGCGATGATCAGCTCGGACCCATGGAACAACCCAGGGGCGAGGCTCCGGATCGACGGCTCGCTCTCCAGCACGATCATCACCAGGCTGACGACGATCAACCCGATGATGAACAAGTCGACGAGGCGGCTGGCCCGGCTCTGGTCGTCGGTCGCCGGCTGCAGCAGGTGATACACGCGGGTCTCGAGATTCATCGCTCCGCTCCGTTCGACCCACAGGGTCGGTCACCTTGGCCGTGACGTCGATGTGTGCGACGGCGATCGCCGCGCAAGGACGGACGACCTCCTCCGTCGGCGCGACCGCGATGAGGGTGTAGGAGGCCGTATCAGTGTCGTGCGAGCCATTGCTCGATGCGACCCCCCAACGCCGGGTCGGCCCCCTCGCGGGCCCGCTGCGCGTACGTGATGGCGGTGTCCGGGTCGCCATTGGTGGAGGTGATCATCGCCAGCCGAAACCACGACGAGGCCCGTGTGGTGAGCTCGACGGCGTCGGCGTCGGCATGGGTCAGCGCATACAGCAGAGCGGTCTGCGCCCGCTTCCCCAGACCCATATTGTCGAAGGTCAGCGCGATGTTGATCCGGGCACGCGTTCGTTGCGACTGGGTCTGCTCGCCCATGTCGATCTCGAACGGCACGGCGAGGATCTGGCCCAGCAGCTGACCGGCATCGGTCATCATGAACATCCGAGACGTCCGCTGCGCGAGATCGGCTCGCCGCGACGCGATGACCTGTGAGCCCACGGGGTAGGCCGCGGCGGCAACCTCGACCATCTGCCAGCGATACCGGATCTCTTCCAGGGGGTGCTGGGTTCGCTGGGCCAGCCGCGCCAGCAGCACCAGCGGCCGCTGTAGTTGCTGATGGCCGGGACCCCACGCCGCGAGGACGATGCGCAAGCACTCGTCGACGTGGGTCTTGGCCGTGGCCATGTCGCGCAGCTCGAGGCTGGCCTCGGCCATGCCACAAAGCGGAGGCACCAACTCATGGTGATCGGGGCCCAAGGTCTCGCGGCGCAGCTCCAGGGCCCGGGCGAAGGCGTCGCGGGCGGCTCTCCACATCTTCACCTCACCGAAGATCGAGCCGAAGTTGCTGTACGTGTACGCCAGCGAGGGATGCTGCGGCCCATACCGGTCGTAGCGCCAGTCGGCCTCGGCATCGAGCAGCTCCAGCGCGCGGGCTCGATTGCCCAGCGCAGCCTCGGCGATGGCGAGGTTGACCCGCGCCGTGGATGCCGTGCGGTCATCGTGGTCGAGCTTCGCGTACAGCTCGGCGTACAGCGTGCGCGCGTTGTAGTAGTCCTCGCTGACCAGCTTGGCCGCGGCGCGATTGCCCAGCAGGATCCGGTCGATCTCGGGGTCGTCGGCGCGGCGGGCTGCTGCCCCCGCCACCGCATCGAGCGCGGCCCCGGCGACGAGCCGCTCGCCCGCCCGCGATCGATGATTGAGCAGCTCGGCCCACGCCCGGGCTTCGGTGTCGACGACACCGTGCTCGATCGTCAGGGGAAGCACGGCGATCACTCGATCGAGGGCAGCCCGGGGGTTGATCCCCAGCGCCGTCACCGAGGCCAGTCTCAGCATGGCCCGCGCCTCGGCCGCGGGGTCGCCGAGCGCCCGGGCCACCGCCACCGCCTCGTCGCCAGCGGCCATGGCCTCCTCGAAGCGATCGGCATTGGCCAGCACGCGAAGGCGGTCGTCGGCCGCTTCGAAGGCCTCGTAGCCGTCGGCCTTGGCCGGGTCGTGCCGCGACTGGGTGTCGTCGATCTGCAAGCAGGTCGTCGACGGCTCGACCTCATCGGTGACATCGACCGCCCGCACCACCAGCGCCCGATCGGACTCGGTCAACAGCTCGGCCAGCGAGGCCAAACGTCTTCGCCGCGACAACAAGCACGCCGTCACCCGCTCCCGTCGCGGTGCAGGCAGCGCAGCGGGCCCGGTGGCGCATGCAGTCCGCCAGTCGGCCTTCCACTGGGTCAGGTACCCCTCCATCGACCGATCGACCCCGCGCCAGGCCGAAGCCGCATACGGCACGTCGGTAGACAGCAGCGCCGCCTTGACCGCTCGGCGTCGCTCGTCGTCCCAGGTCTGCCCCGCGACCTCGTCGACGGTGGGACACGTGCCCGCTGCGGTCGAGCCCCCGCCCAGGTTGGTGGCGAGCACGCCCGCCCCGATCACCGCGCCCACCGCCAACACGGCCGGCCAACGCCGATGCGCCCGAGGATCGAGGGCGGCCGACAGCGCCTCGATGCTCGGCCAGCGATCGGCAGGATCGGGCGACAGCCCCCGCATCACCGCCTCATGCAGCCATGACGGGATCGCTCGACGCTGGCGCGGCTCCACATGGTCACCCGCCCGCTTGGCCTGCGCGAGTGCCTCGACATCGGACCCGCGGAACGGCGCCACGCCGTGCAGCGCCTCGAACAACGACGCACACAGCGAGAACTGATCGGCCCGCGCATCGAGCTCGGCCCACGGCTCGGGTGGTGAGTACAGCGGAGTCCCGGCCACGCTCACACCATCACCGTCTTGCCCTCGCCCGGCCGCGCGGGCCAGACCAAAGTCGATCACCCGTACACGGCCGTCGTCACCGATGATCGCGTTGGCGGGCTTGAAGTCCAGATGAAGGATCCCAGCTGCGTGCGCGGCCGACAGACCCACGGCCGCCTGGCGGTACAGCGCCAGCGAGCGTCGCCACGAGGGCTCCCGCTCGCGCGCGTACGCCTCGAGGGTGGTGCCGTCGACCAGCTCCAGCACCAAGAACACCCCAGACCGACCCAGGGCCGCCGATGCCCCCGGCACCGCGAAGGTGTGCTGAGGCTCGTACTTCCCCGCGTCGTAGATCCTGATGACGTTGGGGTGCGACACCGTGGCCAACACCCGCGCCTCGTCGAGCAGTCGCTCTTGGGCCTGCGCGGTCTGTTCACCGTCGAGCACCTCCACCAGCTTGAGCGCGACGTGGCGGTCGAGCTGTGGGTCGTAGGCCCGATACACGGTGCCAAAGCCCCCGGCCGAGAGCCGCTCGACCAGGAGGTATCGGTCCAGGCGCACCGCGCCGGTCGGCGCACCCCCGAACAATCCCCGACGCAGCCGCGCCAGCCCGGCGGTGGCTTCCACCGGATCGTCGAGCGCGGCAAGCTCGCCCAGAGGGCCGGGCGCCGGGTCGGCGGAGTCGTTCATCGCCAAGACCCCCCAAGCATCGCTCGGTTCGATTGTGCTGCGCGAGTGACGTCGGGTCGGCTGCCGGCGCAGGGGTCGGCGCGCGGCGCAGGTTTGCGTGTGTTGCGCTGGTCGGTCATACTGGCCAGGAGGCGGGCCAATCGCGCACGCCGCACCACGTCGCGACGGGGTCGACCCGACTCCGCCCACGACGTACGCTCCAGAGCCGTCATGGGACTCGCGCCCGACTTCTTCGTCCTCAACGACGCCACAGCACGACGTGCTCAAACGTCGTGGATGCAGCAAGAGCTGGGGCTCGATGCGGCATTCTTCGGCGTCTTGCTCGGCTGCGGTGCCGCGGCCTTCGAAGACTGGCGCCACGGCAATCGCCCCTTGCCCACGGCCGATGCAGGCGTACTCGATGGGCTGTGGGTCTTGGTGCGCCACCTGTTGTCGCACGCGGGATTCGACGCGAACCAAGTCCGCTCGATGGTCGAGATCCCGGTGCAGACCAGTGCGTCCCCGCTGGCGCCGCCGTGGCAGGGCGAGAGCCTGCGGACCCATATCGCGCGCGAGGGTGAGCCCGCCATCGACGATGCCATTCGTTGGGTGACCGGCTTGCGCTTCGGCGATCCCCACCGGCCCCGGCCGGCCGTGGCCGACGAAGGCCTGGCCGTCGGCTGAGCGCCCGCGTTTTCGACAGCGGGAAACCAGGTCCCCCGTCCGCCTTCGGTGATGAACCCATCCGAGGCGATGTTACGTTCGACCTGAACTCGGCCCTGGAACTCTCGCTTTGCCGCGCGTCGACACCAATTTGTGTGCCCCCATCCGAGCGGGCCAACCGCTCTACCGCATCACCTCCAACGCTTTTCTCACCCGCGACTCCACCCTGCATCGCCAGGTCGTCAACGGGGAGGGGGCGCTACACAGCCCGCTGGGCGGTCGCTACAACTTTCCAGGGGCACAGACCGTGTATCTGGCCGACGCCCCGGCCACCTGCTTCGCCGAGCGCTTGTTCTACCTGCAGCGAGAGATCATCGCGGGCATCGACCGCGCGCACATCATGCCGCACGGCGTGCCGCCGTTCACCCAGCCGTGCGTGCTGTGGACGGTGACGCTGGCGGTAGACATGCCCAGCGTCTTCGATCTCGACGCCCACGGCAGCTTCTACCAGGTGTTCCCCTCGCTCTCGCTCAGCCCGTCGCAAGACTACGAGCACCTCAAGGCCAAGCGAGCCGAAATCCAGGCGCACGGCTATCAGGGCCTGTCTGCCCGCTCCACTCGATCTCGCGACGGCGGCCGCATCCTCGCGATGTTCGGCGATCTGAGTCCGCTGGTCGCTTCGATCGAGCCCACCCCCCCCGAGGTTCGGCTGGTCACCCGAGACCTACCCCGCCGACCGTTCGTCAACCACGCGGTCGACCGGCTCGACTTCAACACCGGAGAGGTGCGCGCGCTGGACTCGATGGTGTGGGAGACGATCGAGTTCAACCGCTGAGCGAGGGCCTGCGACCGGGGCCAACGGCACCCCACCCGCGCACGGCGACGACGGGGAACGACCCCGCGGCCCGGTGCTGGCGAGGCCCCCAAAGGCCTTCAACGCCCTTCACAGGCGCCTTTTGGAGGCCAGCGACCGCCTGGCGTATGCTCGCGGTCGCCGTATGGCTGCGCAGATCAACGAAGGCGGAGACGACACCCTCGTCGAGATCAACGTCACCCCCATGGTCGACGTGCTGCTGTCGTTGCTCATCATCTTCATGGTGGCCTCGCCCAAGCCGCCCAACGAGCAGATCCCCATCAGCGTGCCCAAGAACGCGGTGGTGCAGCAGCCCAGCGATCCCAACGCGACGCTGCTGGTGACCATCGACACCGAAGGCAATGCGCGGCTGGGCAAGGAGCCCCTGGCCAAGGACTACGACGCGATGGTCAAGCAGCTGGCCTCCAACGAGAAGGCCCAGAACGACGGCCGCATCGCCATCAAGGGCGAGGACAAGTCCAAGTACGGCTGGGTCATCCGCGTGATGTCGGCGGCGCACGAGGCCGGCATCGATCGCGTCGGTATCGCCTCCGAGAAGCTCTGAGCCATGGGCCGGGCCAGCCACCGGAGGCGCGCATGAGCACGACGTACACGGTGCTGATGCTCAACGGCCCCAATCTCGGCCGGCTGGGCATGCGCAAGCCGGAGATCTACGGCACCACCACGCTGGCCGACATCGAGACCGCGGTGCGGGAGCAGCTGGGACCGCAGGGCTCGCTCATCGCCGTGCAGAGCAACGCCGAGTCGGTGCTCATCGACGCTCTCGAGGCCCATCGCGAGTGCTTTGGCGCGATCGTCAACCCAGGCGCGTTGATGATGGCGGGCTGGAGCCTGCGCGACGCCCTCGAGGCGTTCGAGCGGCCCTGGGTCGAGGTCCACATCTCCAACGTCTACGCGCGTGAGTCCTTCCGGCACCACTCGGTGCTGTCGGCGATCGCCACGGGGCAGATCTCGGGCCTGGGCACCGAGGGCTATACGCTCGCGGCGTCGTACCTGCGCCGCGCCTGGGAACGCACCGCCAACGCTTGAGTGCCGCGCCGCTCGGCCGCGCCACCGCATCCACGCACGTTCGTGCTGACGCCCGGTCGGCCCCGCGCTCGACCGCGCCTTCGCGCCCACGTCCGGTCACGCCACCGCACGAGCACACACGCTCGCGGCTCGACATCCCGCGTCAGTGGCTCGAGATGTGGGCGTGTCGCCCGGTCCAGGTGCGCTCGGGAGCGGTCAGCCCGTAGGCCAGCATCGCCGCCAAGATGAGCACGCTGGTCACCAAGAACGCACGCAGATCGATGATCCCGGGGACCACACCCGCGACGAGCAGCACGGTGCCCGCCGAGCGACCCCGCTGCTGCCAGGCCAACAACGAGCCGACCATGGCCGCCACCATGGCCGCCACCATCACGTAGCCGGCCACCCACACGAGCACCAAGTCATGGGTCGCCACGCTGGGATCAGCCAACGTCGCCTGCCGCCCCGCAGCGTCCCCGAGCCACTGCAGACCCACATGACCGGCGGCTGCGCCACCTGCGGCACCAAGGATAGACACTAACCAACGCATGAGCAGATCGTGCGCGCGCCCGAACTCGAGGGATAGGCAAATGACGGCGGCGCCACCGGAGGTCGAACTCGGGGCGCCGCGGTCAGGGAGTCGGTACGTGCATCATCCAGACGCGTGCGGCGGCGCCAGGTTGCACCACGCGACGAACGTCGGCCCTCGAATTCGGTCTGATGGCGCCGGCGTGGGGTCCAGACCCCGAGATTGTGGGCTTCCGCCCCTGCCGTCGCGTGGTATGCTGGCCGCACTTTCCTTTCTTGCTCGGTCGCGCCCACGCTGTTTGGCGCTGCCGCTTACAACCCTGAACTTGCGGTTATCGATGCGACATCCAATTCGTCTTGCGTGTGCGCTGGTCCTCCTATGGGGCACGGCCTGTTCCGATGATGGCGCGCCCGGACAGGGCCAGAACGCGACCGGGGCCTCGGCCTCGACTGGGGCCGAGACCTCACAGGCCACCGGGGGTACCGAGGGCGCCAACGACAGCACGGGGTCGCTGCCCCCAGGCACCGGGACGGGAGATCCTGGCGCGACGACGATGATGCCGGGTGATTCCAGCGGCACCGGTCGTGGCTCTGACACTGGCACGGGGACCGGTACGGGTTCCGACAGCGGCACCTCCGGAGACACCGGCACGACCACGAGCACGTGTGAGCCGATCAACCCCGATCCGACGGAGATCGGCATGGAGTGCCAAATCGATGCCAACTGCCCCATGGGCTACACCTGCCAGCCGTTCTCGGGCGTCGTGTTGCAGATGACCTGCCAGATCCTGTGCGAAGACGACTGCGAGTGTCCGATGGGTCTGACCTGCAACGAGACCGTCGACAAGACCCAGATGCCCTGGTTCCAGTGCGGCTGACGTCCGCGCTGGTGGTTGAAGGCGACTGACCCGAGCCGGCCGCGCGCATTCGCGGTCGGCTCCGCACGCTTGGGGGCTCGCGGAGGCACTGACCCTGGCTTCGCACCCCACCGTCGTGGCCCCGACGTGTGGATCCGGCCAGCGTCGTCCTGCACGCCGTTCCGAGCCCCCAATCGAC
>JAHZJA010001185.1 GCA_022601155.1 Deltaproteobacteria bacterium
AGGCGCCCCGCACTCCCACCGTCGAGGACGCCACCGCGGTGGCTCGCGGCAAGGCGCTGTTCGAGGGCGAGATCACCGGTTGCGCGTCGTGCCACAACGGCCAGCTGCTGACCGACCAAAACCAGTACGACCTCGACACCGACCTGGGCGATGTCGATACCCCGTCGCTGGTCGGCTTGGCCGTGAGCGCGCCCTACTACCACGATGGCAGCGCTCGGACGCTGGGGGCGATGCTCCGCGGCAACGCGAGCATCCACGGCATGGGCCGGATCTCCAAGCTCACCGACCCGCAGATCGACGATCTGGTGCAATACCTCCAGACCCTGTAAAGAAGGGTCGATGCATCGCCACCACCAGGCGCGTGCCCGTTGGGGTGCGCGCTGTCATTCGTTGCTGCTGAGCGCGGCGGCCTCGATCGCGCTGGTTGTCGCTCCCAGTGCTTGTCGCAACAGCGGGGCCAACGTCGAAGACCCCACCGCAGGTGCGGCAGCCGACGGTGGTGAGGGCACGGGAAGCCAGGCCGTCTCCACGCAGTGGCATCGGCCGGGCGCCGGGCACACCTCGAACATCGACCTCGTTGCGATCTCGAGCGACGGCAAGGCGGCGCTCACCCGCGACCAGATCGGCGGCACGCGCCTTTGGCCCAAGCTCGACGGTAGCGAGGAGCCGATCATCATTCCGGTGCAGGGGCCCCAGCAGATGAGTCTCGCGACCGGCGATGACGGTGCGGTGATCGTCGCGGTGGTCGACGCCTCGGGCGGCGGTCAGATCTTCGAGGTGGCGGCCAACCGAGGGCTCACCCCGCTGGGCGCACTGGCTCCGTTTCAGCCGCTGTTCGGGCTCTACGTCTTGCCCGGCGGCACGCAGGTGCTCGGGCTGTTTCGCGATCACACCATTCGTCTGCTCGACACCGATGCCGCGGAGCTGGTGGTGTTCGAAGAGCGCCAGTTCCGACCGTCGTCGCTGCGCATCGCGGCCGACGGCAAGCGATTCGCGGCCGTGACCCCGAAGGTGGGCAATCCTGGCACCGCCGACCTCCAGAGCTTCGTGGTGGGGCAGGGCAAGGACGGTGGCAAGCCCACGGTTCGCAAGCAGGGCGCGGCGCGGACGATCGAGGTCACCACTCCCATCACCGAGACGACCGGTGCGCTGTCTCCCGACGGCCGCCACTTCGTCGTCGTCGACAAGCCTGCGGGCAACACCTGGGATCTGTCGGTCACCAAGCTCGACGAGGAAGCGGCCGCGACGACCGTCTCGGTACAGATGCCGGCCCACGTGGTCCCCAACCTCGGGTTCGTGGGCGAGCACGAGGTACTGGTCAGCACCAACGACGGCACGCTGTCATGGCTGATCGACCTCGAGGATCGCTCGCTCCACGCGCGCACGTCCGCGCCCCAGGATTTCGTCAACCAGGGGCGCGCGCAGGCATTGGCCAGCGGGGTACAGGCGGCGGGCTTTGGCACCTGGCTGTTCGTCCACGATGTCGAGGCTCGCTCGCATCGCTACCTGGGCTACCGCAGCTTTCAGACCCAATCTGTGGCGGTGTCCCCCTCGGGGGACTGGGTCGCGTGGGCCTACATGGCCGGGCCCGTGTTCGTGGAATCGCTGGGAGGCGACGAAGGCGAGCGAGTCAAGCTGCCGGCGGAGCCCAACGTGGGCGCGGTCAAGGTTCGGTTCTTCGACGACGAGCATCTCATCACCATCGACGGGGCGGGTGGCATCTCGCTGTATCGCTGGCGCGACGCCGCGCTGGTGGGGATGGCTGGCGTCCACGGAGCGATCCGGGCGCTTCACTTCGAGCCGAAGCACGGTGTGATGCTCGTCGAGCGCCACAGCAACGACGCGCGCCTGTTCGAGGTGGGCCCGCAGGGCTTCACCGGTCCGTATATCGTCGCCGACCAGTCGTTCCGATCGGGGTTGTTGGCCAAGGGGACCCTCGATCATCCCGAGGCGATCATGTGGAGCCTCGACAGCGGCAACGTGCTGCGCCACTACACGCTCGAGGAGCTGCGGTCCGACCTCAGTCACGCCGACGTTCAGGCCAAGGGCAAGCCGATCCCAACGGGCAAGGTCGCGCCGCTGGCCATCGATCGTTTCGGTCGCCACTACGGGGTGCGCTGGAACGGATCCACGATGGAGCTGTTCGTCGACTTCGGTCGGCACCTGGAGACCAAGGTCTCGGCCACTGGGGACGTCAGCACGATCGTCCCGTCGCCGTCGGGGCACCGGTTCGTTGCGGTGCACCAGCGCGGTCAGAGCACGTCGCTGTCGGTTCACGACAGCGAGACCCTCGAAGAGTCGTGGAGCTTCGCCACCGGGGTCTTCAACAACGAGGTGGTGTGGTCTCCCGACGGCCGCTTCGTCGCCGTGGCCGCCAACACGGGGGCCGTCGTGCTCGACGCGAAGGACGGCAAGCCCGTCCAGCGGCGCTGCGGGATCGAGTTCACCGCCGTGGGGGCGCCACCCAACACCGCCTTCAACAGCCTCAATCTGCGCAGCATGTGCGAGGGGTGAGCCCGACGGGGGGCCTCATC
The DNA here is from genome assembly GCA_022601155.1 of Deltaproteobacteria bacterium. Classification (GTDB taxonomy): domain Bacteria; phylum Myxococcota_A; class Polyangia; order Nannocystales; family Nannocystaceae; genus Paraliomyxa. Next base: position 2,535 of record JAHZJA010001185.1, read on the forward strand.
GCGGCGGCAGATCGCCGGCTCCGGAGTGGCCTCACGGACGCGGGACGTACGCGGATGGGGAGATCCTCCACCCCGGCTACGGGTGGGTCGGGGGCCGCGCTGTGCCCTCGAACGTTCGTCGCACGCCATCGACCGTAACGTCACCCCGCCGTCACACGCCCACGCCTGGCTGTGGTAAGCCGGCAACGCCTGATGGCCGAGCAGATCCTCATCGTCGAAGACGAGGCAGACCTCGCCCAAACCGTGGCCTTCAACCTCGAGCAGGAGGGCTTTCGCCCCTCGGTCGTGGCTTCGGGAGCGGAGGCGCTCGAGCGGATCCGTTCCGACCAGCCGCCGGACCTGGTCGTCCTCGATCTGATGCTGCCCGACATCCCGGGCACCGAGGTCTGTCGACAGCTGCGGCAGGGTCCGGAGACCCGGCGCATCCCGGTGTTGATGCTGACGGCGAAGACCGACCCGATCGATCGCGTGGTCGGGTTCGAGGTGGGTGCCGACGACTACGTCACCAAGCCGTTCAGCGTGCGCGAGCTGGTGCTTCGGATCCGAGCGATCTTGCGACGCAGCGAAGCGGGAGCACCAGCCGAGCCGGAGTCGCTTCGTTTCGGCATCCTCAAGCTCGACTACGAGGGACACCGGGTGTGGGTCGAGGGGGCCGAAGTCGTGCTCACCGCACTGGAGTTTCGGCTGCTCAAGACGCTGGTGCATCGCCGAGGCCGGGTGCAGACCCGCGAGGTCCTGCTCAACCACGTGTGGGAGATGAGCGGTGACGTCACCACGCGGACCGTCGATACTCACGTGCGACGCCTTCGCAAGAAGCTGGGCGCGGCGAGTATCTACATCGAGACGCTCCGTGGGGTGGGCTACCGCTTCCAGTCGGAGCCGGGCAAGACCGGCGAGCCGTGAACCTCGGCCTACGGCGACGGCTGCTGCTGCTGTCCTTGGTGTTCATCACGCTGGTGGACCTGGGGGTGGGCCTGTATCTCGAGGCGCAGCTGCGTCGATCGCTCGAGCAGCGGTTCACCGACGAGATGCGCCGCGATGTCCGGTCGATGGAGGCGGTGCTCGAAGGGCAGGCGGTCGCGATACGCGAACCAGGCGCGGCGAGGGCTCGACTCGACCCGGTCGCCGATCGATTCGGTGAGGCTCTCGAGGCGCGTGTGTCGATCATCGGGCCCGCGGGCAACTTGCTGG
>JAHZJA010001186.1 GCA_022601155.1 Deltaproteobacteria bacterium
GCCGCGCCCGACCGTCCGGAAGCCTGGGATGCACAAGGGGAGGTCGAGCTCGCCGCCGGGAGACTGGACGAAGCCGAGGCCTCCTTCCGCCGGGCTCTCGACCTCGCCGCCGACTTCACCTCGCCCTACGATGGGCTGGCGGCGATCGCGTTTCACCGTGGTGACCTTCATGGGGGCATCGCGCAGCTCCAGGCGGGTCTCCACGCCACCACTGCCGTCACCCCGCCCGGAGCCCGGATTCGGCTGCTCGAACAGCTCGGCGAGGCGCAAATGATCGTCGGCCAGGAGCAGGCGGCCTTCGACGCGATCGCCCGCAGCGTGGAGGCTCAAGGTCTACAGGACGCTCCCGTTGTCGAGGCGGTCACCCACCTGGGCCGGGCCCGGCTGCTGTGGCGAACGAAGCGGTGGACGCGAGCCCGGACCGAGGCGCTGGCCGCCCGCGAAGGCGCTCCGCCGCCCTTCGTCCGCTGGGTCTCCACGGCCCTGGAGGCGAGCCTCGGGGCGCTCGCTGGTGACGGCTCCGCCGCGGCCTCGGCATTGGACGACGTCCGCCAGGGAATCGGCCATGACCACCCCCTGACGCTCGAGCCCGCGTTCTATGTGGCGATCGCCAACGATCGGCTGGACGAAGCCGCGGCTGCGCTCCTGCAGCTGGACACCGTTGCCCCGTACCGCAGTGACGAGGCCCGGCTCGCCCTTGCCCACGCCATGGTGGCAGCCCAGCGCAATGACGAGGCGCGGGCACTGCTGACCGTGGTCAGCCGCCGATACCGACGCAGTGTCAGCTCGGCCGTCGTCCGACGCGAGGCGACCGCCATGCTCGAGACGCTCGCCTGACCCCCCCCCTCGCGCCGAGGGAGACGACGAGAAGGGACCGGCATGGTCCCCGGCCGACCAGCGTCGTCGGGGCTCGCTCCGCGCGTCAGCCCGCGCCGAGCCGCTGCCGTCGCCGCCGTATGGCGACCAGCATCAGCGACGCCCACCACCACCCGGAGCCGCCACCGTTGGACGATCGGCAGCCGCACCCGCGTTCGCTCAGTGGATCGGCGGCGGCGCCCGAGTCACTGCCCTCCGAGCCGGCCGTCCCCTCCGGAAGCGGATCGGGAGGCGATCCCGATGTCGACGGCGGCGGAGGCGGGGGATCGACGCCCGTGTCGGCCGGACCCCCAGTGTCGGGGTCGCCGGACGTCAGCGGGGGATCATCGGTCGTGGTGTCACCGGGGCCTCCGGTATCGGGGTCACCGGTCGAGGTCTCCACTTCGCCGCCGCTGTCCCCAGGAGCACCGGGCCCCAGCGCAACGGAGGCCTCGATGAGCTCGGCCAGCCCGATCACGAGCTCTTCCCCGGTAGGGATGATGAACTGCGGCGGCAGCACGAAGTCCCACTTCTCGGTGAACTCGGGGCGCAGCTCGATGGTGATCGAATACAGGCCGTAGACACCGTAGCCCCAGTCGATCGAGTTCCCCGACGCGGGGTACAGGTCGGACGATTGCAGCGGCGAGTACCACTCTTGGTGGGGCGCCCACATCTCGTTGGCCATCGAGGAGGTGATGGCGTCGTAGGTCGCCTCGTCCGCCGAGTCGACGTAGTCGTAGCCCCACGGGTACAGCAACAGCTGGCCGAACGAGTGCACGTCGAGCATCGCCACCATGTTGGGATCGGCGGCAACGAAGTCCCGCATCGCGGCCGACTCGGGCTCGGAGAACGGGCCCGTGCCGTGGTAGTTCTCGGCAAAGGGATCGGGGCTGGCCCCCTCCCCTCCCCACACCACCGACCAGTTGCGGTTGAGGTCCACACCGTGATCGTCGCGGCGGTTCTTTCGCCAGTAGCGCTCGACGTTCCACGAGTAGACGTAGCCGTCGGGGTTGACGATGGGGACCACGACCAGCTCGGCCTGGTCGAGCAGACCATCGAGCAGACTCCCGGCATTGGCCGACGCGAATGCCTCCGCCGCCCACATCGCCGACGCGACGGAGATCCACTCCCGCGCGTGCTGACAGCTCTGCATCAGGATGACGGGGCGATCGGCGGGACCGGGGTTGGAGATCCGCAGTCCCCGGATCGCACGGCCTTCGAGCGAGACGCCGACATTGACCACCGAGACCCGGCCGGGGAAGGCAGCCGCGAGCGCATCGAGGCGCGCATCGACGGTGCCGTAGTCGCGAAAGTCGGAGTGGAACGTGGGATCGAGCCCACCCCCGAGCACGGGCGCAGCGGCGCCAGTGAGTCGGTCCCGCTCGGCCTGGACCCGCGTGCCGAGATCGGGGTCCACCACGGTGTAGCCGTAGCCCGACGCATCGAGTGCGGCCTGGTCCTGCGGGGTCACGCGGACCAAGACCCGAGGCTCCGCCGTGCGGTGCGTCCACACGTCGAGACCGAGCGCATGCAGATCGTCGGGCCAGGCCTCGACCTCCACCAGCACATCACCATGGTGGTCCGCCGGGGTGGCGGCGTGGGCAATAGTGCCCGTCGCGGCAAGCAACAAAGCCCCGCAAAACCCAGATTTCAGTCGAAAGCCCAGCAACTTGCGATGACCCTAGCACGGAGGATGCATCGAGGGTCACGCGAAGCCGTCACTGGCCCCTTTGCGAACCCGTACGCAGGACAATCGCAGCCGAAACGGTCTACCGCGAATCTCCCGCCACCGGATCCCGCAGCACGGCGTTCCGCGATCTTCTATACGTATTTTTCAGTCTTCGGTCGATCCAGCCCACGCCGGGCGTGGCGCATGGAGCTCGATGACGTCGCCGGTCTGTGGATGCTCGAACCGCAGGTGGTCGGCATGCAAGTGCAGCCGCGTGGGCTCGCCCTCGGTCGGGTTCCCGTACTTGTGATCGCCAAGCACCGGATATCCCAGGTGCTGCGCGTGCACCCGGATTTGATGGGTGCGACCGGTCTCGAGTGTCACCTCCAGCAGCGGCGCCTCGACCCCATCGACCTCGGCGTGGACCGGGGTGATCCTCCGGAGCTCGGTGACGGCCGTCCGCGCCCGTGTCTCACCATCGTTGGCCACGCGGACTCGGCCGTGGCGTAGCTCGATGAGCGGCGCTTCGCAGCGCACCGTGGCCGGCGGGTCTCCCACCACTCGCACCCGGTACCGCCGCACGATCCGATGCTCGGAGAACTGGCGGTGCAGGCTCTTGTTGGCGACGCCGCGAATCGTGAACAGCACGAGTCCCGAGGCGCCCTGGTCCAAGCGATGCACCACGCCCACGTAGGGCCGCACCACACCTTCGGACCGCAACACGGCCCGCAAGGCCTCGCTCAGCGTGCCGCGGGCGCTGTCACGGGTCTGCGCGACGGGGACCCCCGGCGGTTTGTCCAGCACCACGAAGTGCGGATCGCGATGGACGAAGCGCACCGCGTCGGGCGGAAGCTCGGTCTTGGCGAGGGCGTCGGGGTACACCGTCACGCGCTCACCGGTCGTGACGCGGATGGTCGGCACCCGCACCCGCAGGTGGCCCACGTACACCGCTCCGCCCTTGACCAACGACTTGGCGCCCGCCATGTCGACGTTGGGCAGGCGGCGCGCCACCAGGTGCTGGATCGTCGTGCCCTCTTCGGACTCGACCACACGAAAACGTACGGGGCGGCTCATCGGCGCGCCCCGTAGTACCAACAGACGGTGGCGATCGACTACTCGCCCTCGCAGCGACCCGAGTAGACCGACGTGCCCCCCGGCCATCCTTGCTCCGCAGCCCGGAGCGCATGGGCCGTGTCGGGGCCGAGGACTCCGGCGACCGCGGTCTCGAAGTCGTGGCCCACGTTCATCGTCAGGCGGGTATAGCGCTCCGTCGGCGACATCCCGGCCGTGTCGACCGGCCGCGTCTCCAACCCCGCCCGCTCCCGCGACATCCGGCGGCGGATCGCGTCGGCGGCCTCGCGATCGTACTGCGCTTCGATGGCGCCGGACAAAGCGTTGGCCGGCAGGGCATCGGCCAGCTCCGGGTCCTCGCCGATCTCGGCGAGCAGCGCCCGCATGGCCGCGTTGCGCTGGTCTCGGAAGCTCTCCGCCGCCGTGTACAGCGCGTCCGCCTCCTCGTCGGACAGGCCCATCCGTTGCGCCCAGTCGCCGGCTTGGGCTGCCACCGGCTCCGCCGGATCCAGGTTGATGAACCCGGGAATGTCGACCTGCAGCGCGCCACACCGGGCCAGCTCGAGCAGCGTGTCCTGATCGGGGTCGGCCATCGAACACCCCTCGGCCCGCGCCTCCTTTGCGCAGCGTTGAGCTTGCTCCCGGGCCTTGGCCTCCGGGCCCTTGGCTTCATCACCCAGCTTCGCCTGCAGCTGTTCGATTTGATCACGCTGGGCCTCGTTGGCCGCACGCATCCGCTCCATCGCCAGGGCTTGCTTGCGCAGCTGGGTCACGGGATCGGTCGCGTCGGCCACGGCCCCGGCGTGCGACGACGCGTGCGGTCGGGCGTGGTCATCATCGTCCGCATCGACCCGCCAGCCCCCACCGGGGCCAGTCCGGGCTCGCTGCCCTGCCGCGACGGTGAGCTCGGTGCCTTCGTCTGCGACCGCGACGCGTCCTTCGTACACCGTCACCACCGCAGCGCTTGCCAACGCCGCACCGAGCATGCCGCCTCGTAGCATCGAGCCGCCGCTCCGCTTCGTATCGTCGCTCATCGTTTCCATCTCCACCGTGAAACACGTGCCCTCCACCCGGACCGTCCCGCGTGGTGTGACCACCTCGAACTGCTCACCATCATCGACGCGGTAGAACACCTCTCCCGCGTCTTGCTCCACCCTCGCCGCGCCGTCGGCCTCGACGCGCCACCGCAGCGTGGCACCTCGCTCCGCCACCGCGACCGCTCGATCGCCCAACGCCACCGAGCGCCGATTCGTGGCGATGAGCGATCCCTCGGCCGCACGGGCACGCAACACCCACCAGGACGGAATCGCCAGCAGCATCACGGCCGCGGCGACCATCACCACCACCCCGAGCCGAACACCGCGATGGGGGATGTGCGGCTTCGGCTCGGGGAGGGGGGGGCTCGTTTCCTTCTGACGACGCGCCACCACTCGCGCGGCGAAACCATCCGGGGGCTCGGCGCTCGGCCATGCCTCGCGCTCGGCCTCCGTCAGGACGCGGGGCTCTGCTCCGGTGGCCCGATGTTCATCGCTCGACATCAGCGGTCTCCTTGACGGGTGTGCCGCGGTGGTGGGCATCGAGGGCACGGCGCAGCTGTTGCCGTGCCCGGTGCATCCGAGACTTCACCGCGCCGATCTCGAGCTCCAGCGCCTTGGCCACGGCGGCGTCGTCCAGGCCGTGGAACTCCCGCAGCACGAACACCGCCTGCTGCTCGGGGCTGAGCTCTGCCACCGCCGCGGCAATCGCCCGACGATGCTCCTGCTGTTCGACCCACCCCTCGCCCTGGGGGCCCTCGGCCGGAGCCTCGGGGAGCGGCTCGATGGGGGGACGGACCCGCGACAGCTCGTTGATGGCCCGCCGCGACGCGATGCACAGCACCCACGTCGACAGCCGTGCTGCGCCTTCCCGCTGAAACCGCGGCAGCGCACCGAGCGCGCGCACGAAGGTCTCCTGCGCCAGATCCTCGACCAAGCCTCCCAGGCCGCGCGGGGACAGCATGCGGCCGAGCAACGCGAACACCTGACGCTCGTAGCAGCGGACGAACGACTCCGCGGCGGCCGGATCACCCCGCTGCGCCCGGGCGAGCGTGAACTCGTCGAGCTCCTCCCGCGGGCCGGGGCGGTCTCGCATGCGCGTGGCGGCACTCACTGCTTCGTTGCACCGGACAGCACCCCAGGAGTTTCGCACCCGGGTGCAATTGAATCGATGCACCCCCGCGAGGCCACGATCAGGCCTGCGGGAACGGCGACCGGAGCATGAAGCACGCAGACGAGTCGGGCACCCCTCACGGGTGCACTCCACGCGGTCACACGCTGGGTCTCAGCTCTGGATCGTGCGCAGCTTCTGCGCGAGCGCCCGCAGCTCTCGTTTGCTCAACGAATAGGTGTCGCCGCAGTAGTTGCACGAGACCTCGGTACCGCCCTGCTCGTCGGCCAGAGCATCGATGTCGTCGGCACCGAGCGTAGAGACCACCGA
>JAHZJA010001187.1 GCA_022601155.1 Deltaproteobacteria bacterium
AGGTCGTTCGGCGGCGTCGTTGACTCGAACTCCCGAGAGGGCGGAGTCGTCGATGAAGGGGAGGGCTCGGGCCGGAGCGTCGGCGTGGTCGGAGACATCGCATCGACGGGGTGCTCCAGGGTGATCGGATTCGAACTCGGATCACGGTCCATCCGAAACCCCGGGGCACCACGCTCATCGTCCTCGTACGTCCGCTCCTGGGTGTCCTCCGCCGCAGGAAACTCGGGACGGGCGACGCGTACGGGCCTCGGTCCTACCCGGCGCGTCATGGCACACAGTTGCTGCACGAGATTGGACCGAGGACGGCCATAGATCGCCGCCGGCTCATGGGCTGCCAGTGCGACGACGGCGACGGCATGGCGACGATCGCCAGGGAGACGAGCCGCAATGCGACGGAGCGCGGGCGTGGTTCGCCATGGGAGCTCGAGCCAGGTGGGCTCGCGCTCGGCCGACGCGACGAGTTCATCCGACGCCGTCCCGACCGCGGTGCCTACGGGCTCGGTCCGGTCGCGGTGCTCGATCGAGGGGCGCGCGTCCGTGGACCGAGCCGCCTGCAGCACGCCCGGTCCGTGGCCGAAGCGACGCAGGACCGCGCGGGCCAACGAATCCCACGCATCCGGGCTCAACGCGATATGGAGCGCGTCGTCGTGCACGCGCTCGGCGAGGGCGCCCACGACGGCCCCGATGGCCTCGGGGTGAGCGCACAGGCCGGTCACGAGCTCTCTACGTGCTCGGCCGAGGTCGAGCTCCCGGGCTTGGACCAGCCCCAACTGACGCCATGCCCACGCACGGGTGAGGTCTCCGTGGACGATCGACTTCGCGAAGTCGAGCAGGGCTCGAACCCGGTTGGGATAGCGAACGATCTCGTCGGGGTCGTCGTCCTGGACGATTCGCAGGATCTCGGTGACGAGGCAGGACTGCCACTGCCGTGCGACGGCGCGTTCTCCCCGCGAGAGATCGACCCGAAGGGAGACCGTGAGGTGGTGGATGCAGACCTCTTCGTCAGCGAGGACGCCTGCGTGCTCGAGCGCCAGGGGCACGCCGTCTTCGACCACGCGGCGACCGATCGCATCCAAGCGCGCCTTTGCGTCGGACTCCGAAGGGGGGAGTCGATGGCGAAGCTCGAGTCGGTCGATGACGGTATCCATGGTCGTTGGACCCCTCAGGTGACGAGACTGGTGAAGCCGGCTCGAGCGTTGCCGACCGTGCCTCCGGCGGAGGGACGGCCGACGACGCCGTCGCGTCCGAGCACGCTGCCACCCAGCTGGAGTCGGGTGAAGCCGCCCGATGCTCCGACGACGCTGGTCAGGCCGGCGTGGAGCCCGAGACCGACCCGCATGCCACTGGCGAGGGTGCACAGGGAGTACAGGGTGTGCGCCGGACGGTGCTGCTCGAGGATGAGCTCGACGACCGCCCGCTGCTTGTCGTCGAGCGACGTGGGGACGACGACCGTGAACCGGTGTGCGTGAGACTCGAACGCGTCGCCCCCCGAGGTGTCGAGGGCTCCGGCGTCGAACGGCTCCGCCCGGCCGACCGTGCCCCCCACGCGAAATCCGGCGCCCAGGACCGATCCTTCGCTCGTCGGGGGCTCTGCGCCGAGCACCGTGCGCCCCAGGCCGCGGATGCGAAAGTGCTCGACGATGAGGACGGGGGAGCCGAGGTACAACTCGAGGAAGCGGCGCAATCCGGGGACCGTGCCGCGGAAGCGAAACAGCCAGGTCAGGTCCATCAAGATGGCGCGGCGGGCCGACTCGGGCCAACGGCGATCGAGCACCAGTCCCATCAGGTCGGCCAGCCACGGGAGGAATACGTCGGGCGTCGATCGCGGGTCGAACAACGCGTGCCTCAGCAGCGTCCGGATCTCGAGGTCCCCCAGCAGGCCGTCGAACATGGCGAGGAAGCGGTGGAGGAAATCGGCCGTCGTCGGATCCCGCGAGTAGAGCCGGGGCAGGCGACGAACGAGCGGGTGGCCGAGCGTCTCGATCCTCAGTCCGCGCACACGCGGGCTGACCCGGCCGTCGCCGCGGAGCACCAGGGTCAAGAAGAGGAAGCGTCCGGGCTCGGCGCGCACCGGCGCTTCGTAGGTCTCGAATCTCCGCGAGATCCGTTCGCAGGCGGCAGGGGAGGGCACCAGCCAGGGCAGCTCCTTGCCGATGGCCCGGCGGTGGACTCGTCCCTTCACGTCCCCGGGTTCCGGCACGACGCTCGCCGGGGGCAGACTGGTCAGATCCGGGCGTGAGACCTCGTAGCTCTCGATGTTCTCGGGCAGCGCGGGCGCGATGGCCGGCTCGTCGGGGGGCTCGTCGGCCGCCATCGTGTGGATGGCCAGCTCGGTCCCCGCGGGAATGCACGCGTCGATGAAGATCCGTCCCCAGCGGTTCTGGAAGTGCTCCGCATCCAGGCGCATGCAGACCACTCGACCCTCGCGTCGATAGCGTCGGCGTGCTCGAACCGCGCGACGCAGCCCGCGGTCGCCGAAGAACGTGATCCGCCCCGCGGGGTCGGTCACGATGCCGCGGCCGTCGTAGCCCCTGGCCTTGAGAGGCTCCTTGATCTCGGGACCCGAGCGGGCCGGCCAGCACACGCGATGGAAGGGCTGGCCCGGTCGGCTGGCGACGACCACCACCGGCGGTCGCTCGTCTCCCTGTCCCTCCACCGCGATGTCTCCCGCGTGGGGGACCGTGTGCGCGTGATCAAACGCACCCGATTCGAAGTCGACGAGGCGGATGACCCGCGCCTTGGCCGTGTCTGCGTCGAAGAGCAGGTAGATGCCGCCTCGACCGTCGATCGCGATGCGATCACATCGGTCGCTGCCGCTCGATGCGGGCCACGAGCGCGACCAGGGCTCCGTGCGCACCCGGCCGTCCCGCCCCAGCGTCAGCCGACCGTCGATGTTGGGCCCGACCCCGACCAGGACGCCGCGCTCGTCGCCCACCCACACCACGTCGACGGGTCCGGGGTCGACGACCCCCCGATGCCGACGCACGAGACCCTCGGCCTGAAGGTCGAACACCACGATGTCCCCCGAAGTGGACTCGGCGATGAACAGTCGTCCATCCGGTGAACTCGCGACCCCAGTCGGGGCGGCCAGGGGTCCTTCGGGTCCTGATCGTCGAAACTCACCGCGAGGTCCTCGGTCGGGCTGCACGAATAGAGCCTGCCCCCGTTCGTCGCCCCACCGATGGCGCAGGATCTGACCAGCTTCGGTCTGGACCTGGTAGAGACGGCACCACCGGTCGTAGCAAAGGCCGCGCCACGACGGCGCTGGACCGTCGACCTCCGCCGACGGGGGTTCGGCGCTCGCCTGCTCGGCAAGCTCGATAGCACGCTCGTCGCTGTCGTACGCGGTGTCTCGGTGCGCACAGCGGTACCACTGGTCGCGAGTCTTGACGACCAGGAACGGCCGGTGGGCCCGTACGTAGGGCGACGACGCCACGTCAGCACTCCTCCCTGACGATCGGAATGGGCACCGGGGTCAGTGCCAAGGAC
>JAHZJA010001188.1 GCA_022601155.1 Deltaproteobacteria bacterium
CGGCTGCGGCAGCATGGCCACCGAGTCGTGCGTGTGCACCAGCGTACCCGCCTGCTGCCAGGCAGTGTGGTCCGCCCAGTGTGTCGAGCTCGCCATCGCCTGTGGCGATCCATTCTGTGTCGACGACCCGGCCACGACCGGTGAGGGCAGCACGGGCGATCCACTCCCTCCCCTCGAGTGCGACGCCGGCTTCTCGTTCGCTCCCGTAGACCCGGCCGCGGGCGTCGCATTCGATGCAATGTTCTCGGATCCGGACGGCCTGCCGTGGGTGGGTATGACGGCCGAGGACGAAGCCGGAGGGATTGTCATTGGCCAGTGGGGAGGCGTGGATCCGGGCTTCACGTGGACCCATCACTTCAGCGGCCTCGCGGCGGGCGTGTGGACGTTCCGCTTTACATACCGCGACACGGAGAATGGTCCTGATATCGTCCGCGGCAGCTGTCAGAAGCAGCTTTGATCCCGACAGCGAATGCCTGTGCCTTGACGGCGGCCCTTCTGCGGAAAGGGGCCCGTGGTATGACGTTTCGCTTGCCGCGGAACCCGCGCCATGGACTTCGACTTTCCCTTGCTCGGCTTGGCCATGGTGTTACTGGCCGGAATCATTGGCGGCGAGCTGCTGGGCCGGCTCAAGCTCCCCAAGGTCACCGGATGGATCGGCACCGGCATTGCGTTGCGAGCGATGGACCTGCCGGGGCTCGAGCCTGCGTCGCTGACCAAGTTCGCACCGTTCACCAATTTCGTGCTCGGCTACATCGCGTTCACGGTGGGCGCGACGCTCCACTGGCCGAGCCTCCGCAATGCGGGCAAGCGACTGTCGCTGCTGCTGGCGTTCGAAGCGGTGGTGATCCCGATGATCGTCGTCCCCTCCCTGATGTGGGTGGGCGGCATGTCCCTCGACGTCTCGCTGGTGTTGGGCGCCATCGCCATCGCGGGCGCACCGGGCACCACTGTCCTGGTCATTCGTGAGGCGCGCGCGCGCGGCATCTTGTCGCGCACCCTCATCGCCGCGGTCGGCCTCATCGACATGGTCGCGGTGGGAGCGTTTGCCTTCGCCACATCGCTGCTGCGCGACGAGGCCAAGGGACTGCTGAGTCTCGAACACGCGCTCGAGGCCGTGGCCTCCGAGTTTGGGATGGCCGGCGGCATCGGCCTCGGCTTTGCGCTGCTGGTGGTGCTGCTCAGCCGCACTGTCGTGGGCCCCGCGTTCCTGGGCCCCATGATGGTGACCGTGATCCTGGGCGCGTGGGGCGTGGGTCAGGCGCTGGGTGCATCCAGCATTCTCGCGTGCACCTTCGCGGGCATCGCCATCTCCAACATCCGCCACGACACCGCGCGCGCGGGCGAGGCCTATCTGGTCCCCTTCGGCGGGGTGCTGTTCGCGGGCTTCTACACGCTGGCCGGGATGCGCCTGGACTTCGGGCTCGTGATCCCGCTCGCGGGACTGGTGGCGCTGTATTTCGGCGCACGCCTGGCCGGTAAGTGGCTCGGCTCGTTCCTCTCGATGACCCTCGCGGGCGTGACGAACAAGGTGCGGCACTACCTCGGCCTGGCCCTGCTCCCGCACGGCGGAGTGGCAGTGGGCCTCATCTTCTTCGTCCAAGCCGATCCGGGGCTCTCCCACATGGGCAACACCGTCGGCGCCGTGGGTCTGGCCGCCCTGGCCATCAACCAGCTCCTGGGCCCCAGCGCCACCCGATGGTCGCTGACCCGGGCGGGCGAGGTGGCCAAGGACCGGCCGCGCCTGCTCGACTTCCTGTCCGAGCAACGCATCGTCGCGGGACTCACCGGGACGACCAAGCGCGAGCTCATCGAGCAGCTCGCCGACCGGCTCTACGCCACCTCGAAGCTGCCCCTGCCCAAGGAGGAGTTCATCGCGCAGGTGATGGCGCGCGAGAACGAAGACTCCACCTGCCTGGGCAAGGGCTTCATGATCCCGCACGCCACCCTCGACGAGGGCAAGGAGGTCCGCGGTGTGCTGGGCATCAGCACCAAGGGCATCGATCTCGACGCTCCCGACGGCCGCCCGGTCCACGCGATAGTCCTGCTGTCCACGCCGCGGGCCGACCGCCAGCGCCACCTGCAGATCCTGGCCGCGTTCGCCTCTGCGATCACGCGCAACGTCAACTTCCGCGAGCAGCTGTACGCCTCGAGCACCGCCGCCCACGCCTACGATGTGCTGCACGCCGAGGAGTCCGAGGTGTTCAACTACTTCTTGGACGACGCGCTCCAAGAAGTCGTTGCCGAAGAGCCGCCCCCGACCTGAGCCGCCCCCGTACCCCGAGCGTGCATGCCCACGGGTTGGCCCGCGACACGCCCCACCGTGCTCACTGCGGCGTGGCGGGGGCGATGCCCAGGTCGAGTCCCAGGTCCATCGTCAGGTGTTTGGTCTGGCCCAGCACGGCCACATCCATCGTCATCGACAGGTCGACGGTCATGGTGAGGCTCTTGGGGGCGATGCGGCGCAGGTCGAGCACGAACGACCCCTTGCCCGAGGAGGAAAACTCCCCGACGCGGGCATCACCGGGCATGCCCGGCACCGCGACGTTGGGGTCGAGCAGCTCCTGCGCCACCGTAGCCTCGATGTTCACGGTGTCGTCCGTGCGCGAGACCAACGTGTACTCGCTGGTCTGCCGCACCTGGGTCCCGGCTTGAGACAGCTCCGAGACCACGGTCCACCGGGCCCCGGGACCCACCGCCGCCTCGGGCAGCGGCACCGACAGCTGGCCCAGACTCTGGGTCATCTGCTGCATGGCGGAGTGCACCGGTGCCGGCAAGTCCCGAGGGAACTGCACCTCCCCGCTGACGAACTCCCCTCGGGGATCGAGCTGGATCTGCGAGCGATAGTGAGTCAGGGGCTCGACGGTCTCGCGCACCTTGGCCAGCACCTCGGGCGGAGGCGGGGTCTCGCCCGCGGCCTTCACATCGACCGCCTCGACGGCGTGGTGCACCACGAAGCCGTCGGCGTTGACTTCCTTGACCTCCAGCCGCAGCCGGGTCTGTGTGGTGGGCACCGGCAGCGAAGGCATCTGGTCGTTCCCCTCGCTCAGCGACATCCGAGTCCCCATCGACAGCGTGAACGTCTCCACGCTGCCCGCGGAGGGGTGCAACGCGAGCATCGCCCGCGGCTCCTGCCCCGCGTCGACCAGCACGATCGTGGGCGCCTTGCGAGCGGGGATTCGCAGCGACTCCATCCCCTTCGCCGCATCCTCTTTGCCGCCGCAGGCCTGGGGCACGAGCAACACCGTCGCGAGCAAGAGCGGACGTATTCGCATGGGGGACCAACCTAGCAGGATCGTCAGGCCACGTTGCTCGCCTCCGAGATCGCCGCTGCGGCATCCTCCGACGGCCCCTCGTCTTGCCCTGGGCGAATTGCCGTGAGGACCGATATCGAGGTGACCCGGGACGTCGCGCGCCTTGGTCTCCACCGGACGAATACGGCGATTTACACTCGATTTACCAAGGGGCGGCCGAACCCATGCGAGGCTTCGCCGGCATGTCTCCACGCTACGCAGCGGCCCTGCTCGGCATCGTCGGGTGCACCCCCAGGCTCATCGAGGTTGCCGAAGGCAGCGGGGACAGCGGCAGCTCGAGCGCGGCCGCGACCGTCGCCGATGGCGATGGGCCCGGGGCCGTCACCGAGGACCCCCGCCCGAGCACCGACGGTGGAGTGGTCACCACCGGGCTCGAGACCGGGGTCGACGACGGACCCCCTCCTCCCGCCGAAGAGTGCTGGCAGACGCAGCCGATGTTCGAGGCTCCGAGCAACGCCGGGGTACTGGTGGCCGACCAGGACTTCGACGGCCGGGAAGAGCTGTGGGTCGTGTTCGATTCCGACGGAGGCCAGGGGCCCGGCGAGACGACCGTGTTCATCATCGACGACAGCGGTGCCCCGATCGGCGACCTCGTCCTGCAGGGCTTCGTGCTCACCCTCGGCGACATCGAGGGAGACGGTCTGCGCGACGTGGTGCACCTGGCCTTTGGCGGCGGCGGCCCGCCCGACTTCGTGTACGCGAGCGCGACGGGGCTGGCCATGTTCGACCTCCCGCCCAACCCGTTCGACCTGCAGTTTTCCCCCAACAACACCGGATTCTTCGACATCACCGAGGACGGCCCCGCCGACATGCTCACCGTCGTCGACGGAGATCAACTGATCTTGTTTGCGGGTGATGGCATGGGGTCGTTCTTCGAAAACGGCAGCGTGCAGGTCGATGGCCTCGGTTTCATCTCGGCGCAGCCCGTCGCGGACGCTCCCAACCAGGCTCTGCTGTCCAGCGCGCCCAACTTTGGCGGCGGCAACCAGGGATGTCTGGAGCGGGAGTACCGCTTGATCGAGGTGATCGAGGGCCAGCCGTTCGTCGTTGCCGAGCCCGCCCCGGCCGGCGAGGTGGCCCACGGCCTGGCTGTCGATGTACGAGCCTTCGACCGTGGTGCATCGACGGTAGCCTACGTCAGGTCGTGCCAGCCGGGCTCTCAGACCCACGACGTGCGGGTGCTCAGCCGCACCAACGGCGAGCAGTTCGTCGAGTTCCCCGGGGTCACCGCAGCCCCGTGGGCCACCGTTGGTGACTTCGACGGCGATGGCCTGGTCGACATCGGCTCGCAGGCGGCGGACGAGCCCTCGGTGACCATCGCCTGGGGCACCGACCCGGTCACGTTTGCGCCCCCCGAGTCCATTTCGGTCGCGGTCGACGCAATCTCGGGCCGCAACGTGCAGGCAGCCGATCTCGACGGCGACGGACGCGACGAGCTGTTGGTGGGCACCGTGATCCGGCCCGGCGAGCCCGCACAACTACGCTACGACCGCATCTTCCTCGGCCCCTGCTGAGCAACACACGGGCGCCGTCAGCCGGCTCGCGCTTCGATCCACACGAGGATCGGAGCCGCCAGCGCTTCGTCCCCGGCCTCGCGGTACCCGTCGGCCGCAGCCGTGGCTCGAGCCCGCGCCGCTCGTTCGTCACCGCTGGCCGCCAGCACCTTGGCGTACCAAGATCGCGTCTCGGACTCGCCGAACTGCAGTCCGTCGTGGGCATCGAAGATCGCGATCGCCCGCTCGAGCACGACCCGGGCTCGCGCATACTCCCGGACCTCGATGTACGTGATGGCCAGGTTCTCGAGGCTCTGGGCGACATCCGAGTGCTCGGGGCGATGAGGGCCGCCCCAGCTCGCACGCCCCGTCCACGACAGCTGCCCATGGGACAGCTGTGCGGCGGCCTCCAGCGCGGGGCGCTCCAGCGCAGCGGCCTTCGCGACGGCTTCGGCAGAGACCTTCACGCTCTCGTCCAGCTGCGCCGTGGCGCCGAGCGAGGCATTGGTGATGTTGGCGAACACCTCGTAGCGAGTGGCGCCTGCATACGGTCGCTCCTCGTACAGCGCCTCCCACAGCGCGACACAAAAGGAAGACCATTCCGCCCTCGCGCAGCACCGAGTACCGGCCGATCGCGTCCGCGATCGAGGTCGGCGCGCCGGGCTGCGGCGACCTCGGGTCTACGGACTTCGTGCTGGGCTGCGCCCTCGGCTTGGTCTGCGCCCGATCGTCGACGTCCGGCACGTCGACATCGTAGCGCACCAGTGCATGGCCTTCGCGGTCGAGCGCCCGCCTACCGCGACCGACCCGAGCCCTCGCGCCAGGTCGCCAGCCGCCGCTCGAGTTCCTCGGCTCCCGTCGCGCCGTCGTCGAGGCCTTGCGATCGCGCCGCGGCGACCTCGACCTCGATCTGCTGGGCGAGGGATTGCGCCCGCGCAGCGTGCTCGGCCGGCAGCAGCGTCAGCAGTTCCAGACGGAGCCGTGCCGTCTGGAGTGGAGGCCCATCATAGTCGGCCGCCAGCCGGATCGCCCGCTCGAGATCGGAGCGTGCCCCCTGATCGTCGTCACGCGCCCGGCGAACTTCCGCACGCTGCTGCAGCGGCCACGCCAGACGACCATGCCCCTCGCCGAACAGTGTCGTCATCAGCTCGAGCGCCTTGGTGATCACCGCCTCGGCCTCCACCAGCTCGCCGCGGGCCAGCGCGACTTCGCTTTGCAGGATGTACGCCTGCGTCAGCAGCGGTGAGCGCTCGCCACTGTCGAAGCGCAACAGATGCACGGCGCGCGTGCACGAGCGGGCGGCATCCTCGGTGCGACCGCGCGTCAGATAGATTCGGCCGATGGCGACCAACCATTCCCCCAGTTCCTCCGAGCCGGGCATGTTGGCCTCGGCGCGCTGCAGAGTCCGCTCCGCGAGCACCAGGCCGTCGTCGTCCCTCCCGAGCGATTCCAGCAGTCCGGCGAGGTTCATCGCCGTCTCCAAGGTGGCTTGATGGTCGTCCCCCAGCGCCACCGCCTGCGCGCCAAGAACCTGCCGCAGCAGCGGTTCCGCGTCGGTCGGTCGGCCCAGATGACGCAAGATCGTCGCGCGCTTGGCCACGATCTCCAGGACCGAAGGGTGCTGGTCCCCAAATCGAACGCGCCGCAGCTGCTCGGCCTTCGCCATGTGCTGGAGCGCCTCGTGTCGGCGCCCCTGGTCGCTGGCGACCAACCCGAGGTTGTACTGCATGCTGGCGTGGGAAGGATGGTCGGCCGGGTAGTTGAGCGCGTTGATCTCCGCCGCGCGCCGAAACTCGCGGTACGCCGTGTCGTAGCGACCCGCGCCCCGCCAGTAGTTGCCCAGGTTGTTGTGGACCTTGGACAGCTGCGGGTGCTCGGGTCCCAG
>JAHZJA010001189.1 GCA_022601155.1 Deltaproteobacteria bacterium
AGGGAGTCAACGCCGTGCCGCTGCACGCGATCCGGGCCGAGGTCACGGTCGACGCCAACGATCAGGTCTCGGCCGGCCGCCTGTCGGGCTGCCTGGTCGACTCCGAGGCACAGTTGCTGTGCTCTTGCCTCGACGAGTGCGCCGGATCGGCCGACGAGGCTTGCGGAGGCTGCCCCGATGGCTCGAGGCCGCTGGCGGTGCTGCTGGGCAGCGTGGGCCCCACCGATGCGTGCACGAGCGTGATGGGCGAGCCCGCCTACGACCTGACCGTCGGCTTCACCACCGCACGTCTGGCCGTGGACGAGCCGATGACCTGCGGCAGCTGACACGCCCGCACGGCGCCAGGCTCGGGGCTCGCCGTGCACGTGGGCCTCGCTGCTCCCGACCAGCGCCCCGCAGCGGGTCGTACGCGAGGTCGACGTCTTCGAGGCTTCCAGTCGACGCTCGCCGCGACTGTCACCACGCTGCGCTCGAGCACCACGCCGATCCGTGACGCCAGGGCCGGGGCTTGGACCGGCAGGTCGGGGAGTGCGGCCATGGGCAGCGGTGTCTCGAGTCCGAGCACCCGCCACTGGTCGGTCGCGCGGCGTATCGTGCCCGGTCGGTCGCATGGTCTGGAGCCCGAGGGGACCTCTTGTCGCCGCCGGGCACGGGCTGCGTCAGCAGGTGCAGCGCGCAGCCGTCCACGTGCTCGCCGCCACGATTTCGCCCCGCGTCGTCGCCCCATCGTCAAAGGCGTCTTCCACGAGGGCCCAACGACGTGGGTGGACCCGCTGTCATCGACGTGACTGCCCACGGCGCGGGGCATCGCCAGTCCGTGTCGTCGGTCGCTGCAATCGGTGCATGGCCCGGCGTAGCCCGCATGCGGACCTCGCATGAACCGTCACGGCTGCGATGACCCTTGCCCACGAGATGATTGACCCGCCAACCACTGACCGTCGTGGAATGACCCATGCAGAGCCTCCACACCCTGGCCCTGGCCAAAGGAGAGCTCTGCTGTGTTGCCTTCCCGATCGAGATACTCCCACTTCGCGCATTGCGTCATCGCCCTCACCCTCGCGTCATGCACGGGCGTGCAGGACGAGGACGGTTCCCACGACTTGGACTTCCGGATGGCGCCTCCGCCCCCGGGTGCCGGGCCCGGGCCGTTCCCACCGCCTCCGCCTCCCCATGGCGGACCGATCACCGTGCAGGAGCGGCTCGACGCCTGCGCGCAAGACCCTCGCGTCGTCGCCAGCCTCGTCTCGGTAGAGGTCTGTGCGGGGGCGGATTTGTTCTTTCGCGAGACCTTCGACGGCAACGGCAGAAACTGCGGCAGCTGTCATCCCGTCGACAACAACTTCACGATCGACGCCGACTTCATCGCCACGCTGCCGCCCCACGATCCGCTGTTCGTCGCCGAGCAAGACCCTGGGCTGGCGACCCTCGAGCGTCCGCAGCTGATGCGCGACTTTGGACTGATCTTGGAGAACGTCGACGGGGCCGATGACCTCGCTGCCAAGTTCACCATGCGGTCGGTGCCGCACACCCTGTCGATGGCCACCAGCCTCACTCCGGACGCGGGGGATGGCACAACACAGCCGCCCAACGAGCGCACTGGATGGTCGGGCGATGGCGCGCCCAACAACGGAGAGCTCCGGGACTTTCTCAGCGGCGCGGTGTTCCAGCACTATCCGGCCGACCTGGACCGGATCCCAGGCGTCTCGTTCCGGGAGCCGAACGACGACGAACTCGACCTCACGCTGGCGTACCAGCTGAGCCTGGGCCGCACCAACGAGCTCGACCTCGGGATCGTCGCGCTCAACGACCTCGATGCAGCCGAGGGGCAGGCGGTCTTCATCGACAACGCTCGCGGCCGCTGCAATGGGTGCCATCAAAACGCGGGGGCCAACTTCTCGGTGACCGCGGCCAATCGCAACTTCGACACCGGGGTCGAGCAGCTTCGTCTCGCGGTACTGGATGCCCAGGGGATCCCCCTCGACGGCGGCTTTGGTGGCCAGGGGTTGGCCGCGCCCAACTTCGACAGCGATGGCGACGGGGTCGACGACGCCTTCGGCAACGGGACCTTCAACACCACGCCGCTGGTGGAGGCGGCCGACACCGGTCCGTTCTTCCACACCAACGCGTTCGATACGGTCGAGGACGCGGTGGCGTTCTATGGCACCGATACGTTCAACAACTCACCGTCGGGTCTGCTGTTGCAGGGGATCTTCGGAGGCCCCATCGCGCTCAGCGACGCCGAGGTGCAGCAGGTTGGTCGATTCTTGCGGGTGGTGAATGCAGGCTTCAACGTCGACATGGCGCGCCAGCGACTCGAGGCTGCGGTGACCCTCGTGACGCAATTCGGACCCAACCACACGAAGATCCAGCGCAAGCTGATGAAGCTGGCCGCGGTAGAGCTCGAGGATGCGCTCGACGTGCTCGACGGCGCTACCTCACCGCTGCATGGCCCCACGCAGGGGCTGCTCCACCAGGCGCTCATGGACATCGCCAAAGGGCGGACCACACCTCACCCTCCGCAGCGTCACGCGAAGATCCTCCAAGCCCTCGCGAAGCTCGACGACGCGCGGGATGATTTCGGGACCAACCTCGACTTCGACCTGGGCGAGGGCAACTTGATGTTCTAGACACCAGGCGAACGCGTCGCCCTGGGTCGGAGCAGTCTTCGGTGCCACGGAGCGCTCCGGCCCGCGGCGATGCCCTCGTCGAGCGGCCGCTCGCGCCTGGCAAGGGGCGTGGTGTCTCGCCTGCTCCCACGTTCGGAGGCGTCGTGGCCACGAAGGGACGCGGGCTCGGGTCGCGCGAGTCTCGATCATCGATGATGGTGTGGGGCGGTCACTGCCAGCATGGCGCGTGGAGTGCGATCTGCTCTCCGGGGACTGCACTGTCGACCGGTTGATCCGGCTCGAGCTCGACCAGCATCAGGCCCGAGCTCTCGTCCAATCGCGGGCTCACGAAGTCGACGGTGGCGGTGCCTCCGGCTGCGGTTGGGCGGGTGTGGGGGCGCCATCCCACCGTCGCTCCGATCGACATGCACTCGAGCGCAGGGACGGGGACGGCGGTCCGAATCCGGAGCGCACCCACCGACTCCACGCGCGCGAGGGTGGTGCCTCGTGTCACCCACTCACCGTCGTCGAATTCGAGACGCGTGATCGTGCCGTCGAACGGCGCGAGCACGGCAACCATACGATTGGCCTG
>JAHZJA010001190.1 GCA_022601155.1 Deltaproteobacteria bacterium
AGGCCTCCTTCGCCCTCGGGATGCCGACCGAACTCGTGGTCGTACCAACCCTGGCCCCCGGTCACGGGAATCGACGCGCCATCCACCCGGAGCTTTCCGCGAACGTCACAGCGGGGGATGAAGTAATAGAACATGTCCTCGCCGGCCGAGCCCTTGACCACGCCATCGTCACCGTGGCGTACCGGCTGCTTGCGGGGCTCGAACGCGAGGGTGGCTCCGACCTTCTCGCGGTCGTTCCACAGGGTCAGCTCGTAGCAACCATCGTCGGTCTTCTCGAGCCGACAGTCGTCGTACTCCAGCTGTAGCCGCCGCTTGTCGACGAAGGCATCGCGCTCGAGCATCTGGTCGGGATACGGAACGTGGCCCTTGACGCAGACCTCTCGCATGGCCCGGCGCAACAGAGGATCGCGGGCGCCTTCACCTCGATCGATTCGCTCGACTCCCAGCCGCGGAGCATCGGGGTCCACCAGCGACTGCGAGACGTACCGACGCCGCTGTGGATCACTGATGGCCCAGGTCAACGAGTGCGCATACTCGAGCTTTCCCGTCTGTTCATTGCGTCCTTTGAGGACACGAAAGAACGCGGCGAACAACGAAAATGGTCGACCGTCGGCGGTCTCGACGTGCGCCTTGAGGTACCACCACTCCGTCGTCGACGACGCATGCGGCAGATCGTGAACCGTGAGATCGATGGGTCCCGGCGCCGGCCAATCCTCGGGCCGGACGACCTCGGGAGTCACCCTCGGCCGCGGCTCGACCCATGGTCTGCGCGGCGCCTCGAACCCTACGTAGGTACTTTGATCGACCCCCTCCAGCATGGTGTTCACACGTAGCAGCTTGAAGGGGGATGTGCTTTCCACACCTACCTGTTGCGCGGCGCCTCGCGGCGGTTGTGCAACTCGTCTGCGCAGTTCGTGGACCGCGT
This sequence comes from Deltaproteobacteria bacterium, assembly GCA_022601155.1. Taxonomy (GTDB): domain Bacteria; phylum Myxococcota_A; class Polyangia; order Nannocystales; family Nannocystaceae; genus Paraliomyxa. Next base: position 926 of record JAHZJA010001190.1, read on the forward strand.
CTTGCGGCACGTGGGTCGTCGTTACCGGCAGTTGTCGGCCCACCCCGAATCGCTGCGCAGCTAGCCCAGTTGATTTTTTTTTCCAGGACCCTGTGGTGTCGGGCCCCCGAGTCCCAAGCGCATCATGCGTGCGGATCATCATGTTTGATCGACTACGATCGCGACACCAAATCGCGGCTTGGAGACGGTTCACCGCTTGCCCAGCGATCTCGGGCAACCAGCTCGGACGCTGGGCAATGTGCCCAAAATGCTGTGATACCAAAGACTTCTCGTGCACCTATAAGTAGGATAATGTATGGTCGTGGAGGATGGGTAGCTCGACATGGATGAAGGGGGTCGTGCTGTGGATGCTGACGGTGGGATTGGGGGCAACAGCCACCGGTTGTGGCGGCTCCGACGACGACCGCACCAGTGCTGATCCATGGCTCTCGGGAGGTGGGTTGTCGGGCGTCAGCGCTGCACCCGAGTCCGACTCGGACGACGATGACGGCGAGACCAACGACGGCGAATCGACGGCCGACGACGGGGCCGTGTCCGACGGCAATGCGACGTCGGGCCCGCCCGCGACCTCGGGCATGCCCGAGCCCACGACGACCACGGCTCCCGACGAGACCTCGGGCGACCCGGTGCTCGATGGCTGCTTGAACGTCGCCGCCGATGCTTGTGAAGAGTGTGGCTGCAACCAGTGCCTCGACCCTCTGCTCGCCTGCGAGATGGACGTTGGTTGCGTGGCGATGCGGGACTGCGCCCAACAGTCCGGCTGCACCGATACGATCTCGTGCTTCGAGGCCTGCGAGGGTGTGATCAACGAGCACGGCGGTGCGTTTGGTGCCTCGGCCGAGCTCGCCCTCGCCCTCGCCGATTGCATGGACGCCGCTTGCCCCGTGTGTGGCTGACAGCGACCGCGAGCACATTCCCGTCGCCGGGCGTCCGGTGGCTCATGAGCGTGGTGATCGAGGTACACTGCGCCCATGCCTTGGTTGACACGATTATTGCTCGGCGGGTGCGTCGTACTCGGTGCCGCATGCTCGGATGATGGCGCTCCCGGAACCCCGGGCGCGGCCGAGGGTGGCACCGCGCCCACTGGAACCGGAAGCGACCCCGCGGCCGAGGATGCGGGCGGACAACAGACCGGTGGGCTCGATGGCTCGGGCGGCGCGGGCACCTCTGGCGATGACCCCGGCAGCAACACGGCGGGTGACACCGACGGTGCCGGCAGCACGGGCGGGTCCTCGCCTCCCCCGGCTTGCATGGCCCGCACCGAGTGCATGCTGGTCGACGACTGCTGTACCTGCGGTGTGTTCCACATGGACGCGACCGACGTGCCCGTCTGCCCGGAGCGCGAGTGCGACCAGTCGGCCTGCGACGTGCTGATGTTGCCCCCGGACATCGGCCTGGCGTGCGACGAGCAGGACGCGTGCGCGTTCGAGTCCCGCAATTGTTCGGATGCGCTGGTGCTGTGCGAGTCGCTGCCCCCCAGCTGCCTCGAAGGCACCCTCCCCGAGGTCACCCCCGACGGGATCTGCTGGACCAACGCGTGCATTCCCATCGAGGCATGCGACGGCGTCCCCAGCTGCGACTTCTGCACGGAGCAAGAGGTCTGCGTCAGCACCACGACGATGGCCGGGGCCATCGTGCACGACTGTCAGCCGCTGCCCCGCGATTGCGACGGCGCCGCGACCTGTGCCTGTGTCCCGGACGCCTGCACGCCTCCGTTCCAGTGCACGGAGGTTGCCACGGGGCTCGGCTGCGACTGCCTCAACTGTTGATCGCGCCTCCCTTCAGCCCGATCATCGTCCCGCATGGGAGACGCACCCAACTACGCCGCGTTCGCACTGCCCGTGTTCGCGGCGGCCATCGTGGCGGAGCTATGGGTCGCGCGCCGTCGCGGTCGGGTTCGCGAGCTGTACGCCCTGGGCACCGCCGTCTCCGACATCAGCTGCGGCGCGGTGTTCCAAGCCCTGGAGGTGGTGCTCACCCTGGTGACCTTGGCCGCCTACGCGTGGCTATTCGAACACGCCCGCCTCGTCACCTGGGAGCCGGGGAGCCCGTGGCCGTGGGTCGTGGGGATGGTGGGCGTGGACTTCCTCTACTACTGGTGGCACCGCGTCAGTCACGTCTCCAACGTGATGTGGGCCGTGCACGGCGTCCACCACCAGAGCGAGGACTACAACCTCGCCGTGGCACTGCGACAGCCGATCGCCGAGCCCATCACCCTGATGCTGTTCTTTTGGGTGCTCGCCATCATTGGGGTGCCGCCGCTGGTGTACGTGGCCTGCTTTGGCGCCAACCTGTTCTATCAGTTTTGGATCCACACCGAGCTCGTGCAGCGCTTGCCCCGGCCCCTGGAGTGGATCCTCAACACGCCCTCGCATCATCGGGTGCACCACGGCGTCGACGAGGCCTACCTCGACCGCAACTACGGCGGCGTGTTGGTCATCTGGGACCGCTTGTTCGGGAGCTTCGAGCCCGAGGGGCAGCGCCCCACCTATGGCACCACCATCCCGCTGCGCAGCTACGACCCTCTATGGGGCAACGCGCAGCACCTGCACCGCACCTGGCAGCTGGCCCGCGCGGCCACGCGCTGGTCGGACCGGGTCTGGGCTTGGTTTGCGCACCCCGCCTGGCTGCCCCACGGGGTGGAAGACCCTGCGATCAAGCCCGACCGTAGCCACTACACCAAGTACCGGCCCCAGGTCAGCCGCACGACGGGATGGTACGTGGCGCTCAACCTGGTGTTCGTGGCGAGCTTGGCCGGACCGTTCGTCTACCTCGGCCACCAGCTACCCCTGCCGCAGATCGTCGTGACGGCCCTGGTGCTCGTGCTCAGCCACGTGATCCTCAACGCACTGGTCGAGGCCAAGCCCTGGGCATGGGGAATGGACATGCTCCGCATCGTGATCGTGGCGGGGACGGCGGGCTGGCTGTTCGCCACCGGGTGGAGCACCGATGTGGGGCTCGTCGCCGGCGTGGGTACGCTGGTGCTGTCGGTCGCGGGCCGGGTGGGCCTGCGCCCCCGCACAGCCCTGACCTCGCCGTGACCCGAGAGCCCCGCCCGCCGACCGGGGCAGCAAGCCCCACGGAGCCGGCCAATCGAGCACGCTCGGGCCCATGGCGACCACCAGCGCAGGGGTTCCGGGCAAGGATCCGCACCCTGCTAAGGTGGCCCCGCCGTGGCGATCCTACGCATTCGCTCTCCTGTCATGGGCTCGGACGAGCGCGTGTTCGAGTGGGACGGACGACCTATCACCCTGGGGCGCGACGAGTCGTGCGACGTGGTGCTGCTCGAGCAAGCGGCGTCGCGCCAGCATGCCCGCCTCGAGCGCACCGATGCCGGCATCATGCTGCACGACGCGGGCAGCGGGAATGGGGTGTGGGTGGGCGACCAACGGGTCCAGTCGCGCCCGCTCGCCGACGGTGAGACGTTCCGCATCGGTGCAACCACCGTCGAGCTCGTCCTCGACCCGTATGCCCAACCCACCCTCATCGGTGAGCGAGGCGAGCTCGATGTCGCCGCGGCCGACGGCCCGCCATCGGATGCGGCCGAGCCTCGAGCCAGCATCCCCGACAACGACGAGCCCGAGGCTGCGCCGACCGAGACCGGACCCGCCGAGGCTGCGGGCGGAACCCAGGTCGTGGCCACGCAGCCCGTGCCGTCCGACCCCTTGGGTGGTCCACTGCCCGTCACCCCCCAGGCTCCGCACGTCGCTCC
>JAHZJA010001191.1 GCA_022601155.1 Deltaproteobacteria bacterium
CCACGAATGCCGCGCCCCGATGAGGGAGCCCGCGGCACTGCACCCCGGCCCACGAATGCCGCGCCCCGATGAGGGAGCCCGCGGCACTGCACCCCGGCCCACGAATGCCGCGCCCCGATGAGGGAGCCCGCGGCACTGCACCCCGGCCCACGAATGCCGCGCCCCGATCGACTCGACCGATGGCGACTGCGGTTCGGCTACTGGCAGGTGCAGCCGCTGCTGCCACAGTTGCCGAACGTCGAGCCGCACACCGCTGAGAACCCGCCGTTGCACTGATTGACGGTGGGAACGCACAGGTTGCCCAGCCCACTGTTGCCGCACCCGCACGAGCCCGGCAGGTTGCTGGACGACCCGACACAGACATCGGCGGCAGCCGGCAGCCCGAAGGTCTCCCCCACGTCGTGGGCACAGACCAGCGATCCCTGGCACTCGTCGTCGTTGTCGCAGTCGCCGTTGCCCGAGGCACACTCGCAGATGGGACCCCCGCTACACCTGGTCCACATCGACGTGGAGCAGGTCAGCCCCTTGATCCAGCCGTAGTACTCGTCGACCGCGATCGAATTGTTGACGTAGCCGTGCCAGATGCTCCACCCGAGGTTGGAGTGAACACCGTAGATGCGGCTGCCCGCCACGTCGACAACTGCACCGCCCGAGTCTCCCGGGCAGATCACCACGTCGTTGAAGCGCATCAGCTTGGTGCCGTCGTCGTAGCCATCGATGGTGTCGATGTCGAAGTTGAGGGTGCCCGAGGGACCATCGCAATCAGAGCCGGTATTGCCCCAGCCGACCAGCATCACCGAGCTGCCCGTGGGAAGCTGCGTGCTGGCGACCTCGAACCGAGTGACATGGGCCGGAGCGTTGGAGGTCAGATCGATGACGGCCAGATCGTTCTCGATCTGGATCTCGGTCCAGCTGGGGTTGTAGTCGGGGTGAACGGTGGCGGTGCCCGAGGCGGTGGACCCGGATCCAGCGACGTCGGGGTCGGGCCGGAAGGTCACGGTCGCCGCCGTGTTGCAGACGTTGCCGCCCACGGTCCCCTCGGTACAAAAACAGTGGCCCGCCGTGAGGACCCGGTCGTTGGCGATGAGCATGCCCGAGCAAGTCCCGCGCCATGTGGACACGCGCACCATGCCCAGCAGCTCGTCGGCCTCGACCGGGGTGGGATCGGCAATACGGAACTCGACGTCCTCGCCCAGCGCGTCTTCCGAGGCATCGGCCTCGGTGTAGTCCTCGACGTCGGCATCGGAGTCGGCGTCGCAGGCAAGGGCGACAGAGGCCAGCAGGGCCACCGTGGTGGCAATACGGGCGCGGGATCGTGCGTGGGTGGTGTTCATCGTCGTGATTCGTTCGTCAGGGGCGCCGCGACCGGGCCGCCAGCGGGAGGCGCTGCGCGGTGGCCCAAGCGTCGGCAGAAGGTTCGCGGCCGGTAGACGCCGGACCTCTCGAATCGATCACTGCCAGCCCGGCTTGGGGTTGGTAGAGTCAGCGCCGCCATGTTCAGCCAAGCCAAGGAGCACTACGCATCCATCCTCGCCGACATCCGCGACGCGGGCTTGACCAAGGACGAACGCATCATCACCTCACCGCAGGGGGCATCCATCCGGGTGGGCGGCCGGGACGTGCTCAACTTCTGCGCCAACAACTACCTGGGGCTGTCCAGCCAGCCGGAGTTGATCGCAGCGGCCCACGCGGCGCTGGACGAGCGTGGCTACGGGCTGTCGAGCGTGCGGTTCATCTGCGGCACCCAGGACCGGCACAAGGAACTCGAGAGCTCGATCTCCAGCTTCCTCGGCACCGACGACACCATCCTCTATAGCTCGTGCTTCGACGCCAACGGCGGTCTGTTCGAGACCCTGCTCGGGCCCGAGGACGCGGTGATCTCCGATGCGCTCAACCACGCGTCGATCATCGATGGCATCCGACTGTGCAAGGCGCAGCGCCACCGCTACAAGCACGACGATCTCGCGGACCTCGAGCGCATCCTCGCGGAGTCTCAGTCGGCGCGCCTGCGGCTCATCGCCACCGACGGGGTGTTCAGCATGGACGGAGACATCGCGCGCCTGGGGCCGATCTGCGATCTGGCCGACAAGTACCAGGCGATGGTGATGGTCGATGACAGCCACTCGACCGGCTTCGTCGGCAAGACCGGGCGAGGCACGCACGAGCACTGCGACGTGATGGATCGTGTCGACATCATCACCTCCACCCTGGGCAAGGCGCTCGGTGGCGCCTCGGGAGGATTCACGAGTGGACGCCAGGAGATCGTCGACGTGCTCCGCAACCGCTCTCGGCCCTACTTGTTCAGCAACACGCTCGCGCCTCCGATCGTGGCCGGCAGCCTGGCCGTGCTGGCCAGCCTCACCAAGAGCACCGAGCTTCGCGACACCCTCGAGCGCAACACGATGCAGTTCCGCGAGGGCATGAGCGCCGCCGGCTTCGCCATTCGGCCGGGGGTCCACCCCATCGTTCCGATCATGCTCGGCGAGGCCCGGCTGGCGGTCGACTTCGCGGCCAAGCTGCTCGACGAGGGCATCTATGTGATCGGGTTCAGCTATCCGGTGGTGCCCAAGGGGCAGGCCCGCATCCGCGTGCAGCTGTCGGCAGGGCACTCCACCCAAGAGGTCGACCGCGCGATCGCGGCGTTCACGAAGATCGGCCGCGAGCTGGGTGTCATCGGCGCCTGAGCGCCAGCGGAAGTGACGAGCGCCGAGCCGGGCGCTCGGCTGCGATATCAGCAGCAGCGGTGTTCACGCTGCTGCGATGCTCGCATCGGGCGCCCGCAATCACGATCGCCAAACGCCGTACGCCGGCTCGCGCGCCCAACCGTCGGCGATCAGATGCGCTCGTCGATCGCGACGTACGCCACCGCAATGACGAACGCACAGGCCATCAGGGCAATGGTGATCGTGATCGGGGTCATCATCAGCATGAGTAGGACGTCCAGGCGGCGGGGATAATCAGCCCCTCCTCCTGCACGGTGCGGGCCAGCACAGTCCGGCTAGAGTTGGCAGGGCGACGGCGAAACATGTCGCGATATCCAACACCGACGGCGTGGCCATCCGCCACTTTCGTGCGCACAGAGACCCTGTGCCAGCCCCGCCGTCCCGCTCAGCGATAGGGGCGCCGGGTGGTCTGGAGCATCGTCTCCACCCGATGCAGCTCCATGATCACGTGCTGTAGACGCTCGTCCATCGGCTTGCCGGGCCCTCGCAGATTGCGGCGGTCGAACGACCAGCCCTCATTTTCGAGTGCGGTGCGCAGCGCTTCGGGCCCGAGCCCGAGGTCCTGCATCGAGGCCTTCTCGGCGGGCGGCAGGCGGTCGACGGCATGGAGCCAGTCGGCGATCTGACGGCTGAGGTTCATCAGCATGTTGTCGAAGGCATCGAGATCTTCGGTGCTCGCGGTGTCGAGGTCGCCCGCGCGCAGCTCCTTGACCCGCAACACCGGAGCCTCGAGGCTGATCCGGAGCAGCCGTGTGTCGGCAACCAATCGCGCCAATGGTGGAGCGAGGTGTCCTGTCTTCAGGGGCGGCTCCGCCGCGGACGCGGCCAGGTACCGACGGCTCTCGTTGCCGTCACGGACCATACGAAACAGGCCGTAGGTCGCCCAGCCGGCCACGATGAGAAACAGGTAGCCCATGCGGCGGGGTCGCCATCATACCAGGCACCGTCACCAACGAAGAAGGGCCGGGGACGCCTGCGGCGCCACCGACCCTCTGTATCCGTTCCGCTTTGATCGCGGCGACTAGCCGAACAACGGGATCCGCTGGTTCTCGATGGGGAACGCCGCGGCGAGCTCCGAGTCGTCGATTCCGGCCAACTGACGGATGGCGCGGTGGATGTGACCCGGCTCGATGTGCGAGCCGCCGTCGTCGCGAGCCAGCGTATCGAGATTGTAGCTATCGGCCTGGTGACGATGGGTCGAGGAGCCGATGACCGTGTTGCCCGGGACGCCCGCCCCCTGGAACATCATGCTGGTGATGGGCCAGTGGTCCTTGCCGTTGCCGCCGTTGTACCCCGGGGTCCGGCCGAAGTCGGAGCCCACGGCCACGAACACTCGGTCGGCAACTCCGGCCGCCTCGGCCTCTTGCCACAGAATGTTGAGACCATCGGTGAGGGTCTGCAGGCTGGGGAAGTGGTTGGCGTCGTGGTTGCCGTGCGTGTCGAACCCACCGGTGCTCAGGCTCGCCGAGACACACACGCCAGCGCGGAAGGCCGCGATGGCCAGCTGGGCCTGCTCACCAATGCGGTTGTCCGAGAACGTCTCGGGCAAGAACTCCGTGAGCCGACG
>JAHZJA010001192.1 GCA_022601155.1 Deltaproteobacteria bacterium
CCGGTAGGCATTGACGCGGCGCCTACTCCAGACACACTGATCCGGCTGCAGCTGGCGGTCAGCCTCGGCGATGGCGGCTTGGAGAAGAGCTCCGACTCGTCCTCGCCTCTTTCTGTACGAGCAAGGCTCGACCGTGCCCGCACGTTCCATGGTGCGGCGTGACTCCGCCAATGGGCCGAGCAACGGGAGGCCCTGGCGCCATCGTCGATGGACATCCGGAGCGTGACCGGGTAGCGACGTCGCCGATGTGGCTCACCCCCCCCAACGCTCCACAAGCACGGTCGACCATCTGTCCGCAAGCGGGGAAGCTCCCTCGGGGTTCCACTCTCGATCTCGTTCGAAGCCTCGGAGCACTGCTGGGATGGCTCACCGGGAGCAACACCAGCCCGGCTCCGGCCCATGCGGACCGTACACGTGCGGCTGGTTCCCGCCGCTGGTGATCGACTGCGACGGTCTCATCAGCCACTCCGCCGTGTGCGTGCGCCAGCTCGACGGGCTGTGCCAGTGGGAGGCACCCGACTGCGAAGGATCCTTCGAGTAGTGGGCTCGGGACCGAAGCGCAGCGACGGCCCCACGAATCCCGCTCGAGGCACGAGGCCGGAGTCGTGTCAGGCACACGATGCCCCTGTGACTTCCAAAGCCCGCAAACACTGGGCGTCCTCGCGAGGTAGAGGTCGGGAGTCGCGGGGGTTCACTCACCACTTCGCCCGTACCGGAGGCGCCACAGCGTAGAGCCACGTCATCAGGTTGGTGGACAGCATCAGGCCCACCGTGTGTACTGGAGGTCCGCGGTAGGCCCGTTCGACGAACACCTCGAAGCCGAGCAGCCCGGAGACGAAGTCGAGCTGGCCGCCATGTCGTAGCCCGAACGTCGTGCGTCCTCCGGAACGCCCGGTGAGCATCCGGAAGCGATAGCGCACGCTGGCGGTGGGGGTCCCCAGTCCGGCCGCCACCCCGTAGGCGAATCGATGGCGCGCCCCGTCGGGCCTGCCGTCACGCGCATAGCCGGCCTCGGGCTGGTAGACGAATGAGAGCTGGTCGATGTCTCGCCGGCCGCGGACATGGATCGCGGCGCCGAGGTCCACGTGCAAGCTCAGCGCTCCGGCGGCGGGACGACCGTCGGGCCCGTGACCGGCGAGACCCTGGCCCACCCCGACCCGGAGCGAGGGCCACATGGCCAAGCCGGAGTTGCCGAAGCGTTCCTCTGCCCGCAGCGGAACGTCGTCGTCGTCGTCGTCATCGTCGGGCCGGTCGCGGAGAGGCGGATCGACGGCGACTCGAGGGGAGGTGGCTGACCGAGCGGGGCCAGTCGCGGAAGGGGAAGCGGGGCTGCGGGGGGCGGCCGCGGCGATCGACGCGAAGCCGACCCAACCCCCGATCGCGAGCAGGCCTATGACGAGGGCCGGGTGGGCCGGAGCGGAACGGGGCGCCACAGGCATCCGCCCTCCGAACGAACGCGATCGACGGCGCCTTACACAGCTTCATCCCTCCTGCGCGACGGCCTCGGGGGAACGCACGCCCCACCACCGGGTCGCCCGCGTCCTCACTGTCGGCCGATCGCCCGGGCCAGGTAAACCCGAGATGGTCAACCCCCGACGAGCTCTACTTCGACCAAGCCTCCGTCGCGTCCGAACTCCCCGCGCGTCGCACGGCGGCCCGCTCGGCTCCGCTCGTTTCGGCTCGCCTCGACCTCAATCGGTCGTGGTCGTGCGAGGCATGTCGTCCACCACCGGCAGAACAACCGACTTCCCCCAAGCATCGTAGGTGGCCATGCTGAACCCGCGCGCACGTGCGACGCGAGTCCTGCCGAATGTCACGACCCACCGTGCGGACGCGGAAGAAGATTCCGAGGTCCGCCCGTCAGATCGGGGGACCCTCGCTGCAAATGCTCGGGGTGCACTCCCTCCCGGTGCCCCTTCACCCGGGGCGATGTACAAGAGCCCCGACCGTGGGGTCGACAGAGCACAGCACGAGAACCGCGCCAGACACGATCGCTCGTCCCACCCCACGCAACCGGCCGCGGTGGAGCCCGGCGTCGGTCGCCGCGGCGCTCGACCGGGGAGGGCCGCCGCTGGAGTCGCTGGCCCGGAGCCTGTTGCCGCCGACGGTGGAGATGGCCGGCCGAGAGCTCTATCCATGGTGCGCGCGCTACAGTCGACAGCCCACCGACCTACGCAACGACGTCGCGCAAGACGTGATGCTCAAGCTGTTTGCCGACAAGGGGGAGTTGCTGAGGGTCTGGGAGCCCGAGTACGGGCTCTCGCTGCGCGGGTTCATCAAGAGGGTGGTGCGCTTCCACGTGCTCCAGCTGTTTCGATCGGCGCGCAGCAACCCCTGGCGCAACGAGCCGACGACCCCGGAGGATCTCGAGACCCACGCCGCTCCCATGCCCTCGCTGCTCCACCAGCTGTGGCTGTGGCAGGTCCGAGACCAGCTCCTCGAGCAGGAGTCCCCCCACGGCCGACGACTGTATTTCGCGCTGTTCGTCGAGCAACGCTCCGCCGATGAGATTGCGCGCGAGCACGGCATGACGCGAGACGCGGTGTATCAATGGAGGGCTCGATTCAAGCGACGTGCGGCCCAGGCACTCGGCCAAGGGCGAAAACCGGGCCGCTTTGGGGGCTCCTCGCGATGACCGACCCCAAAGACATCGACCGGGCGATCGAGCAGATGGCCGTGTTCGACCGCTGCGAACGCGAGCAAGACAGCTGCCCCGATCCGTGGTGGGCGGTCTCGCGCGGAGACCTGCCCAGCGAACAGGCGCGTGCCACGGAGCACGATGCGCTGACGCCCGAGCAGTTCGAAGCGCTGATGACTCCCCTGGACCAAACCCAGACGGACTCGATCGTCGAGGCGGTCATGAGGTCGTCGGCCCCGCGTCCCGTACGAGGGCGCTGGCGATGGCCAACGGTGATCGTGCTCGGCCTGTCCGTCGCGGCGGGGCTGGTGCTGTGGGTGTGGCTGGGTGGATCCACGGCTCCCGCGGCCGCGGAGCTCATGCCCCACCGACTCGAGCTCGGCGGCACCGCGCGCATGCTAGGAGCGGCCGCGTCGACTCCTCGCGCCTACGGACCGGGCGACGAGTTCCTGCTGCGAGCGGTTCCCGAGTCATCCGGGAAGGGGGCGCCGCCGGCCCAGCTGTATGCGATCCCGCGCGGCGGCGGTCCGCGGCGCACCATCGACCTTCCGCAAGCCCACGGCAAGGACGACGTGATCGAATTCCGCGGTGACATCAGCGAGCGACTCCCGCCGGGCGGGTGGGTCTTGCGTCTGGAGCTCGGCGGCCCCGAGCGATGCCGCGCCCAGGGCGACGAGGGGTGCGTCGAGGCCGAGGTCGACATCGAGGTCGTCGCTCACTGAAGCGCACCATGGGACGTCGAGCCCTCGGTCTGTCGCTCCTGCTCAGTGCGTCGTGCCTCGATCCAGCTCCGGCCGAACCCGGCCTCGAGCTCGAAGATGAGGCCCAGCGATACACACCCACGCAGATCCTCTCGACCGGCTGCGCCGCGGCGTTGGACCCCCACCGCTGCGAGCTCGGCGACGGCCCCCTGGTCGTGTGGCTTCCCGGAGATCCCGAGGATGGGCGATGGCACCTCGACGGCGCGCCTGTCCTGCCCACCCACGTGGAGCCCGCGCTCGACGGCACGCGACTGACCTTCACGCTCGAGCCCCTCACGGGGGGCGAGCACCGGCTCGAGCTGCTCGACCCCACCGGGGAAACGGAGTGGGAGCTCGCGCTGCAGCCTGATCCGCTGCCCGCCGCCCGCCGCCGCTACGAGGCCGAGCTGGCCGCGCTGCGCCACTCCCCCGACATGCGCGCCCGCCTCGAGCTCGCCGAGCGATTGCTGGTGCAGGCGTCGTCGGCCACACGGCTCGAGCGCCTCGCTCGGATCCGAGACGCCCGCCTGCTCAGCCACGACACCCGCGACGACGCGTCTTCGGCCACGACGGTGCAGGCCCTGCTCGACCGCACCGTCAGCGCGGCGATGAGCATCGACCGCTGGGAGGAGGCGTGCGAGGCCACTGCGATCGGTCTGTTCCTCGCCACCCATACCTGGAGTCTCGATCGAATCGTCCACTGGGAGCGCGGGGTGGAGCCCTGCCGCCAGCGCAGCGCTCGCTGGGACGCCGCGCTGGGCTACTACCTGGGGGTGGTGCGGCTGCGGCAAGGCCGGTACAGCGACGCCGCCCGCGAGCTCGCTCGGGCCCGTCGAGGTGCCGCTCGCCTGGGGCTCCCCCACGAGCTACCGGCGCGCAAGCGACAGGTCGAGCTGCTGATGCGAACGAGCCGCTGGTCCGAGGCACGCCGCGAGCTCGAGGCGCTCGCGCGCTACCCCGCGACGGGATGCGTCAAGGCCTCCCTCGACTCGGAGATCGGGTTCTCCCTCCTCCTGGCCCGCCAGCGCAGCGACGTCGACCTCGGCGATCCGCGAGTGGCCCTGCGCCGGGCGCTGTCGAGCCACGAGCGCGGGGGAGCGTGTGAGCGCGTGGGCATGCGCAACCACGACCGGATCAAGCTGGGCCTCGCCGCGGCGCAGTACGGCGACAGCGAGGCGGTCGGCCGCACCATCGCGTCGATCGATCCCGAGACCCTGAACGGGAAGTTTCGCACGCAGTATCAGGAGCTCCGGGTGCTCGATGCCCTGGAACGCCGACGGCTCGGCGAGGCCCGCGAGGCGCTCGTGGCGATGGCGAGCACGCTGCCCCACTCGCCGGAGCCCTCAGCCCGCTGGCGCCTGGCGATGTTGGCCGCCGACGTGGCCCGAGCGGAGCGCGACGCGGAGGCCGAGTTCGAGGCCCTTCGCGACGCAGAGGCGGTGCTCGACGAGATCCGCTGGGGGGTGACCTCCGACGCGGTCCGCGATCGATGGTTGAACGGATATCGGCGCAGCGCGACCGGCTTGGTGGAGCGATTGATCGAGCGTGGACGCGTCGAACAGGCCGCCTGCGCCGCTCGCTCGGCCCGCGGTCGGGCGCTCGCGCTCCACGATCTCTCGGCAACGCAGCCACCTTCTTCGGTCGCAACCCTGGACCGTCGGGCCGTCCACGCCGCTTGCCCACGCCCTTGGAGCCACGATCCCGACGAACTGGTGGTGCTCCTGTTTCCCCGACTCGATGACGGTTGGTGGATGTTCGAGATCCGCGACGACGTGCAACGAGTACACGCGGTCGGTGCTCTACCCTACCCGGACGATGAACGCGTCGATCCACGCTGGTGGGATCGCTGGTCGTCGTCACTCGAGTCGGCATCTGCGGTGCGGGTGCTCGCCAGCGGCGAGGCCTACGGCGTGCCCTTTCACCGCCTGGGCTGGCGAGGCGCGCCGCTGGCGAGTCGTCGCGCGGTCGTCTATGGGCTCGATCTCGCGACCCCGTCAACCGACACTCCAACGCTCCCCCTCTCGTCACCCAGCGCCCTGCTGGTGTTCGCCGATGTCGACCCGCTCCGCTCGCTGGAGCGCTACGCACCTTCTGTAGCCGAGGTGGACGCCATGCTCTCAGCCGACGGCTGGCAGACCGAGTGGCTCGAGCGCGATGACGTGGACCTCGTCCCCCGGACCTTGCGCGAGCACCTGTCGTCGGTCACGTTGCTGCACTATTACGGGCATGGCGATCGCTCGGGTATCGCTCCGGACATCAGCCCGTCCCTGAGCGACGACCTGGGGACGACCGCCCTTGTGCTCGACGAAGGCACCCGCTTCGGGGTCGACGACGTGTTCGCCCTGCCCCACGCACCGCGCTGGGCTGTCCTGTTGGGCTGCCAGCTCGGCTACTCCGATCTCCACGGCTGGAGCGGGGGGCTGAGCCTCGCCCATGCATTCCTGCTCGCAGGAACCGAGCAGGTCATCGCCTCGACCGACGCACTCGATGCCGCTGCCGCCGCGGAGCTCGGTGCGCGCCTCCATGCTCGTCGCCCGGGCGAGCCCTTCGACCTGTCCCGTGCCCTTCACCACGCCTGGTCCTCCCACTACGCGACCTCGACCGACGAGCCGCCGTGGAAGGACCTCCGAGTCTGGAGCCGTTGAAGATGAGAACGACACCCGTGTTTGCCATCCTCCTGTCCATTGCCTGCGCCTGCGCCATCGACGACGCCGAACAAGTCGACCTGGAGCCGAGGTCGGCCGTGACCACGCCCCATGGGAGCCCAGATTGCGACTGCCCCGACTGCGAGAGCAACAACTGTTGGGCCACCGAAGAGCAGACCCTCGGCATCTCCATCAACGCCGAGCGTACCGACGCGATCGTAGACGCAGGGGGCAGTGCATACCTTCGCGCGGACCTCGGGTGGGACTACGGCCTGGTCTTCCCCTTCACCGTCCCCGAGAGCGTCGGTCGCCACCTTCGCCTGTTCGATCTCCAAGACGGATCCATCACGCTACCCAAAGGCGAGGACATACCCGTGGCATCGCTCGAAGAATGGGAGCTCGACGAGCTTGCCGAGATCCTGCACTCGAGACCCGACGCCACCGTCATAACTCCGGGAATAGCGGACTTGCCGTTGACCAGAGTGAACTCGGTCGCGGCTCTGTAGGTGCAGCCGTAGTCGATAAAAGTCCGATCAGAATGCCCGCTTCACCATCATCAAGGGTTCTTCGCCTCGCACAACGGCGCTCGTGTCGGGTTCTCATTTGCAGCGACGCGCGTGCTTTCTGACGGCAGTGAGTCCGAACGCTCCGGCGTCAGATCCAGGGGGCGCCGCTGCAAAGCAATCCCATGATCGACCTCCGCTCATCTTTCGTGGAAGACCTCGGACTGGGACGGATCGCGAGGCTCCCGTTTGCTGCCCTCGCGGCCTTGTCCCTCGCCGCCGGCTGTGTCGGCGCCCCCACGGACTCACTGGACCTGGAGTTCACTGACGCCTCGGATGAGGTCGACGACGAGGCCGATGCCGATGCCCCGCAGACCAACCCCGACGGCCAACCCAGCCTGAGCGTCAATGACGAGCTGGTGTCTGAGGGGGATCCCGCGGCGGCGTGCACCAGCTGCGCGTACGACTTCTTCTTCTCGTGCGGCAACACGTCATGGCAGTACGCATGCCCGGCCAACGCCCTCACCGTGGGTCCGATCGGTGATTTTTGTGCCGAGTGCGCCACGCTCGTGTGCCAATTCTCGCCCGCCACCGGTGAGGTCGACGCATCCCCCCAACAAGTCCCCGTGGCGAATGCCACCGCCTGCACGACGATTGAGTGGGACTCATGCACCAACGCTCAGGTCTGGGTGAGCCACAACGGAGCCGCGGAGACGCTCTTCGCCCAGGGGGTCTCGGGCACCCAAGACGCGTGCTGGATCCAGGCCAATCACGACTACCAGTTCTGCCTGTACGAGGGCACCGACCATAGCAACCAGCTCGACTGCGTGACCGTGCAAGGATACCCGGCCGACCCGCCCCCCGACCCGTGCAACAGCTGCCCCTTCGGTCAAAGCTGCCACTGCGAGCCCGGGGTCTGCTACCCGAACAACCAACCCTGCCAGTAGTGGGCTGACAGGTCGCGTTGGCGCGTACTCGGGTGTCGAGCCGCGGGCAACAGGGATAGGAGATTTTCGACGAAACCGGTGCACTCGACACCGGCGGCACGGACGCCTCTTCGACGAGCGTGCGTGCGTCGCCCAATCGCTTCCCCGAGGGCTTCGCGACACCTCGAGACTTCGAGAAATTCGTATCGTCCAGACTAGAGCGACTTCCCAGCGGGGACTACCTATTCGATGGTGATGTGCGAGTCACGAGTGAATCCATCGGATCATTGTTCTATCGTTGGGCCGGGTCCACAAGGTCAACGGCAGCGAAGTCCGCATTTCGTTGGACAGTGGCGTGCGAGCCAGGGACTCTCCGGGATGTGATACCCGGTGACTTGGCTCGACTGGGACCCTCAGCTGCTCGGAGAGGCCCCGAAAACACCCGGGCGATCCATTCGTGGGGTTCCGCGCGTGCGCCAGAGCGAGACTGACTTCCAGCGCGCGTGGCAGCGGCTGACTGAGTGGCACGAATCCAAAGCTGGCGCATCATCTGAGGCAGATCGCTCCTCCGGCCGCCCGTATCGGCGACATCTGGATCTCAGGTATCATCGTCGGAAGATCTTCCTCGCCTACGGGCGCACCGACGTCGAGCCCGCGATTCGGATTGCGGCGCAACTCGAGGAACTCGGCTTCGAGACCTTCACCGATCAGGACATTGGTGTGGGCAACCGCTGGGCGCTATCCATCGCCGAAGAGCTCCGAGATGCCGCCGCGATCATAGTACTCGTGAGTCGTCACGCCCGCGAATCACGGTGGATCGCGCACGAGGTCGAATATGCGAGGGCCAGCAAGACCCCGATCGATCTTTCCGATTTGGCTTGAGAAGGGCCCACCGCTGCCTGGCCTCGAACAACAACACGGCAGCCTCAACCCGGCGGGGGTCCTTCCTGGCTCTTTGCTCTCTCGACTCGAGGCCTTGCTGCCCCAAGCCCGGGCCCTCCCACCGAGGGCACCGACCGTGGCCGAGAATTCCTCGAGGCCGTGGGCGGTCGCGAGTTCGGCAGTGTCGTCGCCGATGTTCAGAAGGTGTTGGTACTCCTACTCGGAAACTTCAAAGAGCCTCACTACCGCAACCTCCTGCAGCTGAGCGCAGGGTTCAACGCCCACGGTTACCACCCCGTCCTGTTCGATTTCGAGAAGTCACCGTCCTCCGACTTTGGTGAGACCATTCGCCTTCTTGCCGGCTTCGCCGCGTTCATCGTCGCGGACCTCACCGACCCGCGCTCGGTGCTCATGGAGGTGCAGCTCATCGCGCCCGACCTCGCGACCCCCATCGTTCCCATAATGCGCCGCTATCAGGAACCAGTCGCCCTCTTCGCCGATCTACTCGGCAAGTACGACTGGGTGATCAACACCGTATCGTACGACGATATCGATGAGCTCCTGTCTCGGCTGACGACGGATATCATCGAAGTCGCGGCGAGCAAGCGCGCCAAGATCGACGAACGGCGCGCCCAGCCTGCCGCGGCTCTGATCGTGCCGAAACCCCGCTGAAGCCCATATCGGTGGCGGTGTCCGCGTCGACCTGACCCGCGGTAGTAGCCGGTGTCGTAGATACTATGCTGCTGCTACCGGCCGCGGGGGGAGGGCACCTAACCCGTACCGAGCGAGAATCCCTCCCTCCCTCCCCAGGCAGGCAGCCCAGTTTCTTTCCGGTGCCCTGCGCACGTGACTCATACACATCGCTCAGGATGAGTTCTCGTGCCTTTCCAGGCACTCCCGGGTCATGCCGTCCCCGGACTGAACAGGGGTCCGCGGCTACGAGGCCAGGCTATCGCGATACGCCTTCTGAACCCATGCGTCGATTTCTTCTTAGTGTCCCTCCTCCACTGTTGGCTGTGACCCGGCCGTCAGTCGCTCTGCGAGCATACCGGCGCCCGCGAGCGTCTCCTTCACAATCTCGCGTCGTCGCTCGTTGTCGTTGAAGGTCGACGAAACGAATATCTTCTTGCCGCGGCCAGCACCCACGCAACCATGGTCGCAGACGAGCCCACGTCCATTCAAAGCTGAGCGTCTTGCGGGAGCCATGGCCCGTTCGCACCCTCCTGCCCCCGCGCGCGAGTCAGTCACGGGTCGCCCTCAACGGCCCGAGCTCGCGGCCGACGACGGTGCCTCCCTCACCGGACGCTGCGGCCGTTGGACCGTAGCAATTGGCCCTCAATGGCCTTGCCTACGAGAAACTGAAGCCCGAAACTCATTGGGATGAAAGGCTGCCCAGAGACCGAATCGTCGAAGGAGAAGCCCAACGTGTTCGTCACGTGGTCGGGTGAGCGGACCCGCCGCTTCGGCGAATCCCCTGGCCGACCTCCTCACCAGCATGGATGCACTGCAGATCGTTCCGTGGATGAGCGCCCAGCGAATTGCAGCAGGTGATCGATGGAGGACCGACCTCAACGAGGCTCTCAACTCCGTGAGTGCGGGCGTCGTCCTGCTCAGCATCGAGAACTACCGCGAGCCCTGGGTCTTGTACGAGGCGGGATGGCTCGACGGCCGGGGAATACGTGTAGTGCCAGTCTTGGTAGATCTTCCGTCGGACCTGCTACCGCGGAATTTTCCGCTAGCAAGCCAATGTGTCGCAAACACGTACGAGGGAATCCTGTCCCTATCGCAGACCCTAGCGAACTGCTCAGGTTCAAGGCCAGACTCACACTGGCTTGAGTTCCACTTTGGCAAAGAATGGAGCAATCGCCGCACGGCATTGACTTATCCATATCAAGCGCGGTCCGACTTGTGCGATCGCCCCAGCCTGTCCAATGTGGGGGTTTTCTGCGACATCGCGAACGCGTCCGTCGACTCCATCTGCAACGCACTCATGCTGTACACCGAGTGCAGCCGAATCGCCGTTCTCACAGACTGGGGCCAACCGTCGCGTACTCAGGCCGATCGGAACCAGCTGGCCGCAGAGCTCGACGCCTTGCGAAGAATGCTTCGCAGCGTATTCGCCGGACCGGGCCGCTTCGAAACGGAGTCGGCGCGAGAGATTATCAGCCTCACGCACTCGACGTGTCTCCGCGTCCACGAAGCGCTCGAACGGCAGCTTCGCAAGAACCCCGAACGCGCCGCCCGCGGTCTCGTGCGTGCAATCAAGCAACACGCAAACCTCCGATCCGCTCTGCTTGGAGCCGAGCGAGATTCTACGAGATCTTCTCGCGCACTCGACCAAGTCACCGCGCAGATCGAACGAGTCTTGGGCTCGCTTCCCAGTGAACGCTCCGTCGCGGCACCAAGCGAGCCCGTCCGCCATGGCCGGTGACCCTTTTCGGTACCCTGAAACGCGGACGTTTCGAAGTCTCGAACGGCAACGAAGGCAAGGGCTGACCACGAACGCATCGTTGAGTTGGGTACACCCTCCACGCGCCGGGCCACCCGAACCGAGTGGTTGGCCTCCGCGGTGCGGTCCGCCAGGCTTCGATGGAAGCGACGCAGATCAGGCAGCGCGAGCTCGGCGATCGGCATCTCGCCGAGCGCGGGGATCAGTCGCTTGTTGATCAGCCGGCGATACAGCCGGATCGAGTTGAGCGCGAGCTCGCCCGCGGCGAATTCGTCCTCGTGCTCCTGAAGCCACGCGGCGGGGACGGAACCGAAGGACGGCACGTCTGGGTCAGCGTCGACGAGGGCATCAGCGTCGACGCCAGAGCCGGTGGTTGAGTCGGGGCCGGCCTCAACGGTTGGGCTACGGCCCTGGTGGGCAACGCGCGGTCCGGTCGGCAGGGGGGCCAGCCGGCTCGCGGTGGGGGGTACGGGGAGGGAG
>JAHZJA010001193.1 GCA_022601155.1 Deltaproteobacteria bacterium
AGCCCACAGGGAAGGATGCCGTCGTCGACGGTCGGTCCTTCGACGTCGGCTTCCTTCAAGGTGTCGGGGGGCGCGGGGTTCGGCGTGGGCTGCACGTCGTCGGCCGACGGCACCTCTCCCGGCGACGTCGGCTGACCGTCCGCTGCCTCGGTGCCGCGGGGCGAATCGGCGCTCGACGTGGGCGCGTCGGGCTGCGCGGCGCTTGGCTCTCGAGCGGGAGCCGATGCCGCCGTGGTCGAGCCGAGGCCCAACGCGATGCAGAGCCCCAGGGCCGCGGCTGCGGTCCGCCCGTGGGCCCACGTGGGGCGGACGCTGCGCCACTCGATCATTGGTTGCCGAACAGCTCGCGTCCCCCGAAGCAGGCGTCGCGCCCCAGCAACTCGTGGATTCGCAGCAGCTGGTTGTATTTCTCGATGCGGTCCGATCGCGAGGCACTCCCCGTCTTGATCTGACCCGACTCGTGGGCCACCGCCAGGTCGGCGATGAAATCGTCGCCGGTCTCCCCGCTGCGATGGGACACGACGCACTGGTACCCGGCGCGGTGAGCGGTTCGCATCGCGACCTGGGTCTCCGTCAGCGTGCCGATCTGGTTGACCTTCACCAGCAGTGCGTTGGCGACGCCCATCTGGATCCCTCGCAGCAATCGCTCGGGGTTGGTGACGAACAGGTCGTCGCCTACCAGCTGCACGCGGTCGCCGAGCAGCTCGGTCAGCGTCTTCCAGCCGTCCCAGTCTTCCTCGTCCATGCCGTCTTCGATGGAGACCAGCGGGAACTTGCCGCACAGCTCGGCATACAGGTCGGCCAGGCCCCCGGCATCGAGCTCTCGTCCCCCCTCACCTGCGAGCGTGTAGACCTTCTTGGTCTTGTCGTAGAACTCCGAGGCCGCGACGTCGAGCGCCATGCTGACCTGGGTGCCCGGCTCGTAGCCGGCCGCCTCGATGGCGCGGGTCAGCAGCTCGAGGCCTTCGGCGTTGTTGGCCAGGTCGGGAGCAAAGCCGCCCTCGTCGCCCACCGCCGTGCTCTTGCCCAGCTCGTGGAGCATCTTCTTGAGCGCGTGGAAGGTCTCCACTCCGGCTCGCAGCGCCTCGGGGAAGCTGTCGAACCCGTGGGGGACGATCATCGTCTCCTGGAAGTCGAGGTTGTTGTTGGCGTGCGCGCCTCCGTTGATGACGTTCATCAACGGCACGGGCAACGTACGGGCCAGCGTGCCGCCCAGGTAGCGGAATAGCGGCAGCCCCACGTCCTCGGCGGCGACGCGGGCCACCGCCATCGAGACGCCGAGCAGGGCATTGGCCCCCATCTCGCGCTTGTTGGGGGTTCCATCGGCCTCGAGCATGGCCACGTCGATGCCGTTTTGATCGGTCGCGTCGAGCCCGGCGACGACCGCGGCCAGCTGGTCGTTGATGTTGGCGACGGCCTGGGTCACCCCCTTACCGCCGAAGCGATCGGGGTCGCCATCACGCAGCTCGTGGGCTTCGAATTCGCCAGTGCTGGCTCCGGATGGCACCGCGGCTCGCCCCACGTTGCCCATCTCGGTGGCGACCTCGACCTCCAGGGTCGGGTTGCCACGGGAGTCGAGAATCTCGCGCGCGTGAACGTCGACGATCGTGCTCATGCTTCGGTCCTATCCCTGTCCTCGGGTGGCGCATACCGTAGCCCGGAGGCGACCAGGATGGGAATGGCGCAGCTCACTGCTACGCCTGGGCCCGCAGCACGCGTCCGTATCCGCGCGCTTGGCCGAAATCGTCGGCGAACTGCCCGGGGGTGTACGCCACCCGTCCGTTGACCAGCACCGCTCGGACCGCGCCGTCATTGCGACGGACCAGCCGCGACAGGTCTGCAAACCCGGGCATCGAGGCCTCGGTGATGGCGTCGATCGAGCTGTCGAGCCCGGCGGGATCCACCACGGCGATGTCGGCCCGGTCGCCCACGCGCAGGGTCCCGGCCTCGATCCCCATCCACCCCGCGATCTCCGAGGTCAGGCGCTGGACGGCCCGCTCCACCGTCATGAAGGGACGGCCCGCCTGCTGCGCCTCGAGGACCTGCTTGAGCATGCGCAGCGGGAAGTTGTAGTAGGCCATGTTGCGCAGGTGGGCGCCTGCATCGGAGAAGCCGATGAGCACGTCCGGCCGCGACATGATCCATCGCAACCACTTGGGGCGATCGTTGCCGACCACCGTGTACCAGCGCAGCGACTGGCCGTGCTCGGCGACGAGATCGAGGTAGGCATCGACGGGGTCGATACCTCGGGCCTCGGCGACATCCCCGAACGACCGGCCCACCACGCTGCGGTCGGGGGCATCGATGATCTCGGTCTGGTGCAGGTCGCGATGGTAGGCGCGGCCGAACACCCAGCTGGCCCACTGCCGCTTGAAGCGACGACGATACGCGGGGTCGCGCAGCAGCTTGGCCCGTGCCTCGTCGGTGAGAAGGTGGAGCGCCTCGGTGCCGGCTGCGATCTCCTCGAGGACCGGAACCTCCATCCCATCGGTCCACAGATCGAACGGGTTGGGCAGCGCCTGGAATCGGACGTTGGCCCGGAGCGCACCGTTGACCACCCGCGTCATGAACGCGGCGAGACGGAAGGCCAGCCGGGCCGACTTGGCGTCGATGAGCGCGATGATGGTGGTCTTGAGCGGCTTGCGAAACAGCCCCGTGCTGTGCAGCAAGAACGCCAGGATGTTGAGCTTGGTCCGCAGGTTGGGCACGCCCTGGAATACCCGCTCGCGTCGGCGCAGGATCGCGGACAGCCGTCGGTACTCCTTCCATGTGCCAAACACCGAGGGCGTGGGGCGGCTGCGGTACTCGTCGCCGTCCAT
>JAHZJA010001194.1 GCA_022601155.1 Deltaproteobacteria bacterium
CGAGCAGCGCGACGGTCTCCACCATCAAGCCACCGGCGATGAGCTCCGAGGACGCAGTGGAGCGCGGCGGAGGCCGCCGACAACCACTACCGGCGGGACCGACCGCCAGCGTCGTGGTGTCGACCGCCTCGACGTACTGCCATTGACAACCGACAACCAATCGTCCAGCGCCAGACGGCCCCACCGGATGTAACGCGGCAGCAGTTGGAGCCATTGGCCGACCATGCGTCACCGCCTTGCGTTCCCGTGGCTCGCCTCGATCGCCCTGCTGGGATTGGGATGTTCCGACTCCGAGCCTCCCGCCAGTTCCACCGCAGGTTCTTCCTCGACCGGTCCCGGGTCGACATCGGCCATGGCCGAGTCCACCGCGACGTCCGACGACGGCGTCAGCACCACCTCGACCACCGGTGGCGTCGACTCGACCTCGGGCGACAGCAGCAGCAGCGGTGGCGAGGCCTCGACCAGCGGCAGCTCGACCGGCAGCGCGAGCACTCCATGCGAGCTCGGGTGCACTCACTTCGCCGACTGCGAGCAAGGACCGTACGAAGATTGCCTACTCGAGTGTCAGGAGTACTTCGCCGAGATCGAGGGCTTCGCCGAGTGCGAGCTGGCGGCGTCCGAGCTGTGGACCTGCTTTGGGCAGGCGCGCTGCGACACCCTCGAGCGCACGTGTGCGGCCGAGCTGGAGGCGGAGTTCATCGCCTGCGAAAAGGGCCTGGGCTGCAGCCAATCGGTGATCGGCGCCATCGATGGCAGCAACTGCAACGTCGAGCAGGTGTGTGGTGGTGAGGCGCGAGAGATCGACTGTCTCGACGGCACCTGCACCTGCATCGATGCCGGAATGGTCACCGGATCCTGCCCACAGCGGGGCATCTGCAGCGAGCTCGCCGACGCGGGGCCCGGGCAATTCGAACAGGTGGTCGACGAGTTCGTGCTGGCGTGTTGTGGCTGGGATCCGCCCGTACCTCCGGGCGAAGGATGAGCCGACCCGCCAGGCCCTCGCGCCAGGGCACGACGTCACCCGCCGCCCGTGGCGGGCGCTGCTACCAGTCGTCGCGGTAGCGCAGCAGCCCGTCGCGAACCCGTTGGTACACGGCGGTGGTCGCCCGTACGTCGCCCGCGTTGTACTCGGCGATCGTCCCCACATCACCCTTGGCATAGAAGGTGGAGACCATCGATCCGTCCATCACTTCCTTGGGGCTGGGCATACCCAGGGCCCAGCAGATCACGTCGAGCGAGGCGGGCCCCCGCCCGTTGCGGCCGCCCATCGCGAGGTACAGGTCGAGGTGAGGGCGCAGTGCGAAGCGGTTGGACTGCAGGTCCACCCGAACCGGCAGATCGTGGATGAGACTGCGCCCCACCAAGAACGGCACGTCGAAGCTGTGACCGTTGTAGGTCACCACCACCGAGGCGTGCCCGGCGAGCGCCCAGAACGCCTGAAGCAGCTGCTGCTCGGTGACGGGGCGGACCCACGGGGGCAGGTCGGGCACGTCTGCACCTTCTTCGGGCACGACGAACACCGTGACCTGCTGCTCGTCGGGGGGAACCTCGCCGTCGCCCAACGCCAGCGAGACCACCTTGCCGAAGTAGGGTGACAGGCTCATCACCTTGCCCTCGTCCCAGTCCTGGCGATCGGCGTACTTGGTCACCGCCTGCGCGACCGTCGATGGCACCTTGCGCAGGTCCACCGCGGGCACGGTCTCGATGTCGAACACCAGGGTGTCGACCAGTAGATCCTCGACGAGCGCAAAGCCCTCGTCGACCAGTGCCTCGGGGTAGTAGTTGGCCTCGCCTTCTTCGGCCGGGCGAAGGCCCCGCACGTTGAGCTGCAGCGCGCCCTTGAAGGAGTCGGGCTCGAACAGCACCTTGACGTGCATGCCGGGCCGCAGCTGCTCGGCGGTCTGCATCGCCCGCGAGGCCTCGCTCCACACCTTGGCGGCCACGGTGCGTGAACGATCGGCGAGCTTGAGATCGAGATAGGGCTTGCCTGCCCGGGTCTGGGCCTTGCGCACGTGGCGAACCACAGCGAAGACGGTGTGCAGACCCGTGCTCGACCCGTCGAGGGCCGACAGCTCGGTGACGAGGGGATACTCGCGATGCGCGTCCGACAGCGAATCCATGCGACTCCGGGGAGAGGGGGACGGCGTGAGCCTGCCCGCGTTCGGTGGATGGTACCCCCCGTTTCAGGCCCATTGTTGCCCGATCTCTCGCCGGGAGCCAGGCTGCGCGACGCACGGGCGCCAACCGTGGCCACCGCCTGCGCGGCCGTGGTATCCCTCGCCCACCGTGTGGGGCCCGCACTCGCGGACTGCCCCCCGACCCTCGAGCATCGGATTCGGAGATACCCATGAGCAAGGATCTGAAGGGCACCAAGACCCACGAGAACCTCAAGGCCGCCTTCGCAGGCGAGTCGCAAGCCAACCGGCGCTACCTCTACTTCGCCAAGCAGGCCGACGTGGAGGGCTACCCCGAGGTCGCAGGAAACTTCCGCGACACCGCGGAGGGTGAGACCGGCCATGCGCACGGCCACCTGGACTACCTCAAGCCGGCCGGCGACCCCGCCACCGGGCTGCCGATCGGCGACACCGAGAACAACCTCAAGGCCGGCATCGCGGGCGAGACCCACGAGTACACCGACATGTACCCGGGCATGGCAAAAACCGCTCGCGATGAAGGCTTTGACGAAATCGCCGATTGGTTTGAAACCCTGGCAAAAGCGGAACGATCGCACGCCAATCGCTTCCAGAAAGCGCTGGATGCCATGTAGGGTTAGCGGCTAACCACGCACCACGATACTAGGGGCTCAGCAGAGCCCCTTTTCATTCAACTCAATCAACCGCCGCTCGGCATCCA
>JAHZJA010000104.1 GCA_022601155.1 Deltaproteobacteria bacterium
GCAGCACCTCGCGGGGGCCGACTCCCAGCTTGCCCAGCACATCGCGCAGCTCGGCGCGCGACAACGGCTCCTTGCGATACTCGCGGTAGGTGAACTCGACCCCGTGCTCCTCGAGCAAGGCGACCGCCTTGCGACAGGTGCTTCAGGTCTTGGTGCAGATGAGTAGCATTGGCGCAGACCTCTCCCCGCGGCCGTCGTCGGGCCGAGCCGGCACATGATGCCACGAGCGCGCAGTCGCAGGTCGGTCGCCGCAAGCCAGCCCGCTGCCGCCTGGACTCCGGACCTCGCCGCTGGCCGTGGGCTCAGCTTTCTTCGAGCAACGCCGCGATCTCGTCGCGGAGCGTGGCCGACATCACGCGGCCTTGATGGACGTAGCGGACCACACCATCGGCCCCGATCAGCAGGGTGTGCGGGATGGGCCCCACGCGGAATTTCCTGGCCGCCGAGCCGTCGTCGAGGGCCGTCGGCAGCGTCATCCCGCGCTTGGACGCGAAGTGCTGCACCCGCGACGCCGCCTGTCGCGGCGAGAGGCCACCACCGTCGTTGTTGACGGCCAAGAACTGCACCTGCTCGTCGTACTCGTGCTGCAGCTCCTCGAGATCACCCAGCTCGCCGACGCATGCGCCGCACCACGTCGCCCAGAACGTCACCACGCTGACCTTGCCCTGCAGCGCGCGCTGGTCGATGACACCACCGTCGAGCGTGAGCACCTCGAACGCAGGGGTGGGGCCCCCTGGAGGCAGCGGTCCGAGACGGTCCCAGTGCGTGATGCCGCGAACGCCCTCGCGACCAGCCCCCAACAAGGCCAGGCCCACGACGACGGCACCCACGAGGATTGGGAGGCTGCGCTTCATGCCGGCTCCTGCTGTGGCTCGATCTCACCGCGCACCCGCCATGTCAGGGCAATGCTGAGCAGACCCCCGACGATCTCGGGCACGAAGGCCCGCAGGCCATAGCCGTGCACGGCCAGCTCGTGGCCGAGCGCCGCGACCACCACCAAGGGCACGAGCATCAGGCCCCGTCGATGCGCCCGCGCTCGGCCGAGGATCGTCTCGCACGCGACGAGCACGACGATGGGCACCACCAGTACCCTCCCGACCGAAGCCAGCATCATGAGGACACCGCTGAGGTTGGCTGTGGCACGCGCGGTCGCAATGCCGCGAAGAATCTCGAGCGTCCCCAGCGCAAATAGATACAGACCGCCGAGCCACAGACCATCGCGCGCGCCCTCATCGGGCCCCAGTTCGCGGACGGTCGCCCTGGGCTGCACGACAATGCCGCCATACCTCCATAGGGCTCGTGAGACTGATTCGAACACGTTTTGCTCGTTTTGCCCCGCGACGTCGGTCGTCGCTGCACGGGCCTCCAACCTTCAACGCCGTTGCTGCATCCGACGTTTCGCCGCAGTCGCCAAAGCGCTGGGGATGTTCTTGGAATGGGCCACCTTGCGCACATCGTGCGCGTGCAGATGGCCCAGCAACGTCATCGCCGACGCCATCGGCGTCTTGGGATTGAGCACGAGATTGAGCTTGACCGCGTACAGCTTGGTCCAGTCGCGGCGCTGCGCGATGTGACGCACGACGTCGTGCGACAGGCTTCGATTGGCGCTGTAGGCCACCACTTCGTTCTCCTTGACCCGTGGCGACTTGATCGCGCTCAGACACACGACCTTGTTGCTGTCGCGGATGAGCACCGCCCGCTCGAAGCCGTTGCCCATCAGCGCGAGCCGGATCTTCTTCATCATCGTGAGCTTGGAGATCTGGGTGACGCGGTCGGCGCGGGGATCGGGCTCTTCCTTGGGCGGCTCCGGCTTGGCCTCGGAGCCGTCGTCCATGGGCAGCTGCATGTCATCGCTGGGCGACAGCTCCAGCGCCGCCTGGATTCCCGCGAGGGTCTCGTCGCCCCCGGTGACCACCGCGTCAAGGTCGACGGTCTCGGCCGCGCCGGCCTCGCGCATCCGTTGTGCCATCCGCTCCTGGCTGGCGATGGCCTCGCTGGCGGCACGGCGAAAGTCTTCGTCGTCCTCGGCCGTGGCCGGCGGCTCGTCGCGCGTGGACGCGATGGCGAGCTTGATCTCCTCGATGTTGGGCAGCGCGAGCTCGACCCCCTCACGGACGGCCAGCTCGAGCATCCGCTGGGCGACACTCATCCGACAGCTGGGGTTTTGATACAGCGCCTCGACGATGGCGGGGCACGCCAGCCACCGCGCCTGGTTCTCCGCCAACAGGTCGCAGATCGACTCGGGGCACAGCCGCGACATGCCCACCAGAGTGTCGTCGGCCACGTTGGCATGGCGCACGATTCCCTCGAGAACGTCGACGTTGCTCGGCAGCTTGCGTGTGAGGAAGTCCAGGACGCCCGCGGGCAGGCGCGCATCGGCCAGCGCTCCGGTGACGATCTGAAGCGGCAGTCCCTCCACTGTCTTGGCCGATTGCTGGGCGAGCTGGGGCAGATTGCAGACCCACAGCTGATACAGGGCCACCACGAGATCGCGCGGAGGCAGCGGAGCCAGGCCTCGCGCCACCATGCCCTGCAGCGGGGCCGGGGCGCCGGGCTTGACGACGTTCCAGACGGCGGGGCCGAGTTCGGCTTCGAGAAGGGGCGCGTGGTTGAAGGCCATCGTGGAGCGGTTCCGGCTGCGGCGTCCTGCCGTCCGGCGCGCTCCGTTGCGGGTCCTCGCGACGGAGCTGGCGCGTCCATCAGTCTAGCAGCCCGGGGTGAAGCTCGTGGGTGGTCGTTGCCAGTATCGGGGCGACCGCGCCCCACCCGCGCGACCGGGGGGCACCTCCGCCCACAGCGTGCGGGGCCAAGCGCTAGCGCGAGCGAGTCGACGCGTTGCGGGCGTGGATGAGCCGAAGCCCCTCCAAGACCAGCGCATCATCGACCGCATCGATGGCCGCGGACTGGTCCGCAACGGTCGGCGCAAAGCCTCCGGTCGCGACCACCCGGCACGACCAGGGCAGCTCCTCGCGAATGCGAGCGATGAGTCCCTCGACCAGTCCGATGTAGCCGTAGACGAGCCCCGACTGGATCGCCCCCACCGTGTTGCGCCCCACCACGCGCTCGGGGCGGCTGATGTCCACCCGGGGCAGCTTGGCCGCACGGGCAAACAGAGCGTCGGCGGCGATTCCGATGCCAGGGGCGATGACCCCTCCGAGGTACTCGGGGTTGGGCGACACCACGTCGAAGGTGGTCGCGGTCCCGAAGTCGACGACGATGATCCCATGCCCGCCATCGGGACTGCCATGCCGCTCGTGGGCTGCCACCGCGGTCACGATGCGATCGGCTCCCACCTCCTGCGGTGGGTCGTAGCGGATCGGCATCCCCGTGCGGACTCCCGGGCCCACCACCAGCGCCTCGATACCGATGTAGCGCTCCAGGGCGTCGTGGAGCGGGCCCAGCACGGGCGGAACCACGCAGGCCACGATGGCGTGCTCCAGCCCGTCGAAGTCCAGGTCGGCCAGCCCTAGCGCTTGCCGCAGACCCACCGCGAGCTCATCACGCGTCCAGCTACGCCGCGTGGCCAGCCGCAGCTCGCAACGCAGTCTTTCCCCCTCGAACACGCCCACTGTCGTGTGCGAGTTACCCACGTCGACCGCCAGGAGCATGCGCGGCCGTACTGTACCCCCGAGCCCGGGCCATCTGCTACCGTGGGCCCAAGTGGCCGAGCGGGACGAAGGCGACCGACCACGGCCGGGACCGGGCCGGACGGCGCACAGCTCCACTTCGGGGTCCGAAGGCGCTCCCGAGCCGCCCAGCATGGACGGCAGCACGGAAGGTCGGTTGCTGGCACGCGCCGGTCGCTACGCCCGGCGCGGGATGAGCCTGCCCGTAGCCACCTGGTCGCTGCCGTTTCTCGCCATCCTCGGCATCGCGGCGCTCATCTTCCTCGCGTCGTTCTGGCTCGACGTCCTCACCGCGGCGCTCGGCAACGACGGCGACCGCGTGACGGTGGGAGGCCTGGTCCGCTCCATCCTCCGCCAAGACCTCGAGCAGGCCCGCAACACCCTGGGCGGGCTGGGCGAGGTGATGGCCGCCGTCCTCGGGCTCGCCCTGACGGTCTCGAGCATCATCGTGCAGCTGGCCGCCACTCGGTTCACGCCGCACATCACCGCCCTGTTCTTTCGGGCCCGCACCAACCTGCTGGTGCTGGGGTTCTTCGTCACGTGCAACGTGTACGTGCTGTGGGTCAACTTCTCGGTCGGCGAAGACTACCTCCCGCGGTGGGGCGTGTTGTTCTCGATGCTGCTGATGACGGCCAGCCTGCTGCTGCTGTTCCCCTACTTCGCCTACGTGTTCGACTTCCTCGACCCGGAGAAGATCGTCGGCCGCATCATGGACGATGGCCTCGCTGCGGCCACGCCCATTCGAGGGCGCGCCGCGATGGCCGTCGAAGCCCGGCAGTCTCGCGCGGTGGAGGCGGTGGAGCACCTGGCCAACGTGGGCCTCAACGCCCTCCAGCAAAAAGACAAGGGCATCGCGTCCGATGCCGTCGATGCGCTGTGCGAGTTTGGGATCCGGTACGGCGAGAGCAAGGCGGCCATGCGCAAGCAGTGGCACCGCATCCCGCAGTGGAACCGCCAGAGCCCAGACCTGGTGAGCCTGTCGTCGGAGGCCATCGAGGACCTGCGGCGCCGTGGCACGTGGCTCGAGTGGAAGATCCTGCGGCAGTTCCAGATGTTGTTCGGCGAGTCGCTGGGCCAGATCAAGGACACCTGCTACCTGGTCGCCATCGACACCCGACGCCTGGGCGAAGCGGCCGCCCATCGCGGTGACGTGCACGCGCTCGATCTGTCGATCAAGTTCTTCAACACCTATCTGCGCGCCACCATCAACGCCAAGGACATTCGCACCGCGTACAACATCCTGCACCAGTACCGGCAGCTCGCCGAGCTGGTGCTACGCCACGGCCAGACCGAGCTGGCCTCCGGGCGACCGCTCGACCCGTCGCGCAGCCTCGAGCACCGCGCGCTCCAGATCGCCAAGTTCATGCGCTACTACAGCGCCATCAGCTACCAACGCGACCTGCGATTCGTGACCGAGGTGATAGCCCACGACGTCGGCACGCTGTGCGAGATCGCGTTCCGCAGCGGCAGCCGTGCCCACGACGAGCTCCTCGAGGTGTTCCTGGCCGTGGACGAGCAGGCCGAGACCCAGGAGCAGGAAAAGACCCTCCGTGGGGTCCGCCGCGCGCAGGTCAAGCTCGCCACCACCTACCTCATCAAGGGCGAGACCGCGCTGGCGAAGCGGATCTCGAAGGACATGCAAGACGAGCCCGCCGAGCGCTTGTCGAGCATCTGGAACGAGCTGCGGAGCCTCGACACCAGCGAGTTCTGGGAGGTCAACGACCGCGGCTCCAACTTCGACTACCTCAGCCCCGAGCAGAAGGACCAGCTTCCGGTCTTCTTCGGGTGGTTTGCCGCACTCGAGGCACCTCCCCAAACCAAGAAGCGGCACGACACGATTTCTTCGGCGCTGCCGAGCGTTCGCTGAGCTGCGCCGCCTCACGCCCCCGAGCGTCCGCGGACTCGTGATGCTGCCCCCGGGGCGATGGCCCCGAGCCGCTACTTGTGACCGGGGCGTCGGAAGCGGCCGAAGTCGACGTTGACTCCGACGTACGGCCCCGACAGGGTGAACTCGTTGGGCGCGCGCCACTGTTCGCGGGTGACGAAGCGATAACCGCCCGCGAACCCCAGCCGCGCCCAATCGGCGACGGTGAAGCCGACCTCGATCCCGGGCTCCAGGCTCACCAGACCGACTTTTTCGATGCAGCGAGCACGACCGACCGATCGCTTGTCGATGGAGATGCACGCTGCGCCCGCGCCTGCGACCCCCTCCATTGCCACGTCCATGACCCGGCCCTGGTAGAGCTTCCAGGAGGCGAGCAGACCGCCGTACGCCATCCGCAGGCCCAGCTCGTTGCCGCGACTATCGACGATGGCCCCCGCGTAGCGAGCGGTGAGCGAGTAGAAAACCCCGCCGACCCGGAACCGGTCGTTCCAGGTGAAGCCCGCACGTGCGCCCATCATGGCGCTGGGGTTGTAGTTGGTGGTGGTGCCACGGGCCGAGAACCCGAGGAATCCGCGTGCCCGCTGCGGAGGCTTGGCCTTCGGTGCGGCTCGGGGCGGGGGCGGCGGATGAACCACGTGGGTGACGATGATCGTCTTGCGCCGCGGCACCGAGGGCGTCTCTTGCCACGTCTGCGTGTAGTCGACGTAGACGACTTCCCGCTCGGGAGCGACCTCGGCCGAGGCCGGCTCTTGGGCGTCGTCTTCTTCTTCGGCGGGCGCGAGATCTTCGACGGTGTCGCGGATCTGCTCGGCCTTGTCCTTCACGTCACCGGCCTTGGACAGCGCGTCCTTGGCCTTGCTCGCCAGAGCACTGGGATCGCCAGGGGGTGAGGCAGCCGGAGGCGTGCCGCCAGGCGGTGGTGCTCCGCCAGCGGGTGGCGCCATGGCTCCCGCGGGCGGTGCTCCGGCCGGAGGCGTGGGCGGTGCACCTGCGGGCGGTGTCCCTGCCGGAGGCGTGACCGCGGGCGGGGTTGGAGGGCTCGCGGCGGGTGGTGTTGCCCCACCCGGAGGCGGTGGCGGTGCGCCGCCCGGCGCCGTCACGCTGGACGGCGGGCTACCCCCGGGCGGAGATCCACCGGGCGGAGCGGCAGGCGGAGCTGCACTGGGAGGCGTGGTGACACTGGGCGGAGCGGCTCCCCCGGCAGGCGGGGCACCACCGGCTGCAGGTGGTGCGGCGGGGCCAGGCGCAGAGGGCCCAGGCGCGGGAGGACTCGCCACCGATCCCGGACCGGTTGGCGTGGCCACGGGCGGGCTCGCACTGGGGGGCGCGGCGGGGCCAGGCGCGACGACGCTCGGCGGTACGGGGCCCGCAACTGGAGGCACGGCTGCACCCACCACTGGTGGCGCCACGCTCAACAACACGAACAGACCGAAACTCAATGAGACATCCCCGCTCTGACATTTTGCCGCACATGGCCGCCAAGAGCTACCCATCGCTGACCTCGAAGGGACGATTTTCCCGTTCGCGTCTGGCACGCCGACGACTACGGCGCCGAAATCCGGGGACAGCCGCCCCCGGTCTAGTCCGAAGCCGAACCGGACTCGCCGTCGGCCGTCGGTAGGGCCACGACATCCAGGCCGTCGACGGTGTCGTCGATGTTCACCACCCACTCCTGCGCGGGCAGCCAAAGGACGGCATCCACGTCTGGGCCGCTGCTGCCGTAGATCGGGCACTCGTCGCAGGGCGGCGCGCACGGCGGACGATTGGGGTCGATCCCGACCACCAGCCCATCTCGCACCAAGACGAGATCTACGGAGCCTCGCAGATCACACAGAGTCAC
>JAHZJA010001195.1 GCA_022601155.1 Deltaproteobacteria bacterium
ACGTGAACGACTCGCTGTTCGCACAGAAGCTGCTGACGGACTTCCAGTGGGTCATCGGCGGCCGCGTCAAGCCGTGCCCTCCGGGCACCTGATCGCCGCCGTTGGGGCGGACGGCCCCGGTCCTCCACCTGACGGTGCACGCCCGTCGGCCCCGACTCCACCGAGCGCGCTCCGTGGTGCGGCCGGTCGCATCGTTGGGGCCATGCGGTGCTGCCGACGGCTCGACTCTCCCCAACCACGGGGAGCGGGGTTGGGCTGGGCGGGGGCAGCTACGAGACGGCGACGACCAGATCGTCGCGCCCCAGGTGCCGTGCGATTGCGTTGCACACCGCGGCATCATCGTCGAGCCCCCACAGGGAGTCGAGATCGGGCTCGACGTCGTCTTCGACCACGAAGTAGCGGACCGCGGCCTGCACCAGCCTCCGTGTGGCCTCGTCGGCCCCGGCCTCCACCATGTCGAGCATGGCGCTGCACGCCTGCGACAGCCCCTTGCCCACGGACGCGTCGAGCATCTCGTTGCGGGGCTCCTTGGCGGCGATCTTGGCGGTGTACTCGGCGAGCTCGGCACGAAGATCGGCCAGCGGCTTGGCCGGGGCATCGTGCAGCTCGTCGAACAGCGCCTGGGCTTCGGGGGGAATTCCGGGGATCGTGGAGCGCATTGCGGTAGCCATCAGGGAATCTCCACGAGCACGCCACGGCTCTCTACGCTGCTGCGTGCGGCGGCACTGATCGCCCAGACGCCGGGCGTCAGCTCGAGGGTCTCGGTGTCGGCTGGGACCACGTCCACGAGCGAGAAGCCCTCGCCGACGTCTTCGTAGACCACCCACGCCCGCAGCGGAGTGTCGTCTTGCGGGGTGAGGGTGATGGTGCTCCCGACCCGCTCCACCCACGGCGGGGCGACCTCGGTGTCGGCGAGGGCGGCGATCGGCGGGGTGAGCACACGGCCCTCGTAGAACGTCTCGGCCAGGGCGGTGCCCACACCCATCGTGTCGCTGACGAACGGCTCGATGTGGAAGAACACGTTGCCCATCGAGCCGAGGTCTCGGTACACCCGCGACAGCTCCACCTGCGTGAGCAACTCTTCGGTCGACCACGCCGCGGAGGAGCCGATCTGCGACAGAAAGTTGCCCGCGAAGATGTAGCGCCCGCCCGAGGTCATGCTCGACCACCACTCGAGCAGGGGCTCGTAGGCTTGCTGGGTCTGGGTCGATGGCCAGTACAGCTGCGGCGCCAGGTAGTCGACCCAGCCTTCGTCCATCCACACCAGCGGATCGGCAAAGATCTCCGCGTACTGATCGAGGCCCACGATGCCTGGCGGCATCCCTGGCCGGTAGATGCCGAACGGCGAGATCCCAAAGCGCACATGGTCGCGGGTGCCCACGATCGACTCGTACAGCACCTCCACCAGCTGGTGCACGTTGTCGCGTCGCCAGTCGTCCTGCGCCAGCATGCCGCCGTCCTCGAGGTACGCGCCGTAGGTGGCGCCGTCGGGGAACTGCTCGCCGTTGGGGTAGGGATAGAAGTAGTCGTCGAAGTGGATCCCGTCGACATCGTAGCGGTCGACCACGTCGAGGATCACGTCGATGGTCCGCTCCTGGATCTCCTCGGCCCCGGGGTCCATCCACAGGAAGTTGCCGTACTCGTATGCGTACTGCGGAGAGGCGAGCGCGATGTGGGGAGGCACCAGCGTCGAGGAGAGGCTGACCTGCGCGCGGTAGGGGTTGAACCACGCATGGACCTCGATCCCGCGGGGATGCGACTGCTCGATGAGGTAGGCGAGCGGATCGAAGCCGGGGTCGACGCCTTGGGTCCCCATGAGGAAGCGACTCCAAGGCTCGAGGTCGGAGGCGTACAGCGCATCGCTCTCGGGGCGCACCTGGAACACCACGGCGTTGAGATTGTGGGCGCCCATCACGTCGAGCAGGGCATCGAGCTCTTGTCGCTGGGCATCTGCAGACAGCCCGGTCTGACTGGGATAGTTGATGTTGCTGACGGTGGCGATCCACACCCCGCGGAACTCACGGTCGTGGCTCACGTCGACCAGCGGTTGCTCGGGCATGCCGTCGGTGTCGACGGGTGTGTCGTCGCTCGCCCCAGAGCTGGCGTTGGTCGAGTCGG
This sequence comes from Deltaproteobacteria bacterium, assembly GCA_022601155.1. GTDB lineage: Bacteria > Myxococcota_A > Polyangia > Nannocystales > Nannocystaceae > Paraliomyxa. The sequence continues at coordinate 2,119 of JAHZJA010001195.1, forward strand.
CTGGCGTGTCGTCGGCCGAGGTCTCGCCGTCCGCTGCGTCGGCGCTTCCCGCCTCGGACGCAGGCCCTTCCCAGGCGGGCGGTGTGCCGTCCCCCGCACATCCCATGATGAGCATCGAGCCCCACAGCCCGCACGCTCCCCAGCGTCCTTTGATCATCCGCATCCCAGCGCGAGTATAGAGCCGCGCTGGTGCGGGGCGAAGGGGTTCGAGCGAGGAGTCGACCTGTCGCCCACGGCGTGGGCGTGGTCACTGGCCTATCGCCCGGTGTTACGATCGCTTCTCGGGCGTCAGTGGGCGCGCGGCTGGGTTGCATGCGACAGGTGACCACGGTTTCGGATGAGACTGCGCTCTTGCCCTCCACGGTGACGCCTTGGGGGGAGGCCGAGCGCGTGGCCCACTATCGGGTGCTCGAGCGAATCGGGGCTGGTGGGATGGGGGAGGTGTTTGCGGCCTACGACGAGCAACTCCGTCGCAAGGTGGCGCTCAAGGTCGTGCGCCCCGATCGTGGGGGGGGCCGCGCGCGCGAGCGTCTGCGGCGGGAAGCGGTGGCCCTGGCCCAGCTCAATCACCCCAACGTGGTCACCGTCCATGGTGTGCACGAGCACGAGGGCAATGTGCTCATCGCGATGGAGTTCGTCGACGGCCAGACACTGGGAGCATGGGCAGGCGATCGCCCGTGGACGGACGTGCTCGACGTGTTCCTCCAGGCGGGTGAGGGCCTGGCCGCGGCGCACGAGCGAGGGTTGCTGCATCGCGACTTCAAGCCCGACAACGTGATGGTCGGCGACGATGGCCGCCCACGCGTGATGGACTTTGGATTGGTTCTGCCAGTGGCCGAGGCGGAGGCGGAGGCGGAGGCGCTGCCGCAGTCTCTGCCGCCAGCCACCGAGACGCTGACCAGCGCGGGGGCGTTGGTGGGTACGCTGGCGTATATGGCACCGGAGCAGCATCGTCGCCGACGCCTCGATGCGAGGGCCGATCAGTTCTCCCTTTGCGTCGCCCTATACGAGGCGCTGTACGGTCGGCGCCCCTTCGAGGGGGCGACTCACGCGGCACTGCTGGTGGCGATGAACGATCGTCCTCGGTCGCCGCCACCGGAGACACCGGTGCCGGCCCCGGTGTGGCGGGTGATCGAGCGCGGTCTGCAGCTGGATCCAGAGCATCGTCACCGTAGCGTGCCCGAGTTGCTGGCCGAGCTGCGGCGGGCACATCGGCCCGCTCGACGGTCGACCGTGTGGGTTGGCATGATGGGCGTCGTAGGTGCGGTGGGAGCGGTGTGGTGGGCCGCGACGCCCGAGGCCCCGTCGCCTCCCCCATGCCAGGACCGCGGCGCGGAGATCCAATCGGAATGGGACACCCAGGCGCAGGGTGAGCTGCGCCGACGGTTCTCGGCCACCAGCCAGCCCTACGCCGCCGAGGCGGCCAGCCGCGTCATCACGTCGATCGACCGGTGGACCGCACGTTGGTCCGAGCTGCGCACGGAGGCCTGCGTCGCCACGCGGGTCGAGCAGACGCGGTCGGAGGCCTTCATGGATCGGCAGCTGACCTGCTTGCACGATCGCCGCCGCCATCTGGTGGCCCTGGTCGAACAGCTGCGCCATGCCGATGACTCGGTGGTACGCCAGGCGGTGGAGGCGACCAACCGGCTGCCGTCCGTCGAGTCGTGCGCCGATCCGGTGTGGTTGGATGCCCAGATCAAGCCCCCCGAAGACCCGCACCTGGCCCGCAGCGTCGAAGCGCTGCACGAAGCGCTCGCCCGTGCGCGGGCACAGCGGCTGTCGGCGAGATACGAACCTGCCGAGCGAGGGCTCGATGCGGCGATGGAGCAGGCCCTCTCGCTCGGGTTCCGACCCGCCGTGGCGGAGGTCCGGTTCGAACGGGGTCTGCTGCTCGAGGCCCTGGGTCGTGGCGACGCCGCCATCGATCAGCTGCGCCGCGCCTATCTCGACGCAGGCTCCGTCGGCGACGACGGCCTCGCCTACCGGGCGTCGTCGCACCTGGTGTTCGTGTACAGCGAGCTGGCCGATCGTCACGATGACGCACTCGAGTGGGCCGAGCACGCGCGGATGGCTGGCGAGCGTGCAGCCGTCGAGGGAACCGCGCTGGAGGTGGATCTGCTGCACTCGGAGGCGGCCTTGTTCAATCGCCTGGGTCGCTACGATCATGCGTTGGCC
>JAHZJA010001196.1 GCA_022601155.1 Deltaproteobacteria bacterium
GGTGCAATCCGCGTTGCAGGTGGCCGTGCGACCACCCTCGTCGCAGTTCTCGCCCGCCGTGGCGTTGACGAACAGATCGCCGCACATCGCCGCCGTGCAGTCGGGGTCGCAGGTGGCCGACTCGCCTCCATCGTCGCAGGCCTCGCCCGCGGTGGTGTTGGCCTCGCCGTCACCGCACGTCACTGCGGTGCAGTCGGCATCACAGGTGGCCGACTCGCCTCCGTCGTCGCAGGCCTCGCCCGCCGCCGCATTGACCAATCCATCACCGCAGGTCGCCAACGTGCAGTCCGCATCGCAGGCCGCCGATTGGCCCCCATCGTCGCACTGCTCGCCAGCCGCCGCGTTGACGGTGAGGTCACCGCACGAGGCGAACGTACAGTCGGCGTCGCAGGCCGCGGACTCTCCTCCGTCGTCGCACTGCTCCCCGCCGGCCACCATGCCGTCGCCACAGACGATCCCGCACAGGGCGGGGCACAGGTTCAGGGCCCCGTTGGCGCACAGGCCATCCCATGAGTTGCTGCAGCAGAACGGGTCGGAGGCACAAACCGCGGCCTCACAAACGGCGTCGGTGCAGCCTGGGGTACCGGAGGCGCTCGCCGTGCAGCAATCGCTGTCGGAGAACGAACCGTCGCCCACGATGAGGTCATCGATCGAGAACGTCCCGCTGGTGGTCGTCGCGCCCATGCTGAGCCCGATGTGAATCCGCTCGACTCTCTCCGGGGCCCCGACCCCCCAAAAGCTGCCGGCCGGAGGCAATGCGATGTTCTCGGTCGTCCCGTCGGCGAATGTGATGAAGGCGAAGTAGGGGGTTCCTTGATCATGGCTCGGGATGAGCATCCCGACGCCGTTGACCCCCGCGGCATTGCCGACCGTGGTCGTTAGGAATGACAGCTCGAATGAACCGTTGCAGCCCGCGCAGTACTGGCCGTTGCTCACGATATTGAGATCGTTGAACCCGGTGCTCATGTAGTCGGTCTCGCCGACGACTGCGCTCATTGCCGCATTGTTTTGGATGAACGCGTACCCGGGGTTGGAGTAGTCATCGGTGACGGTCGTGGTGATGTCGGCCTGAAACGTCGCCAGATCTGCGTAGTAGGTGGGCGTTGCCGCATTGGCGCTGCCTGCCGCGAGCATCGTGATCGCCCCAATGGGTGCGCAGAGCATGAGCGTAGTGACGGTCTTCATTCCAGGTGTCATCGATCTCTCCCTTGGAGGTGTCGCCTGCGAGTCTCGCAGTGACCTACGTTGTGCGGCGGATTCACACGTTCGACCGCCAGGAACCCAAGTCGTCGCTGGAGCGCGACGAATCCGTGCATCGCCCGCTAGCGCGCACGAGACATCGGGCGATGCGGAATGACGCATCGACGACAGGCGATGACGACCTTCCCATGTGCGACCGGCTCACGTCAATCATACGGTGTTGCGCGAGCCGTCTTGACACGCCGGTTCGTCCGCAATGCCAAGAGATTCCGAGCGGCCGCGAGAGTCTCCCTGACGTGACGCGCTCTGCGGCTGCACTCGGACCTCGACCTGCGCAGTCGTGGTGGAGGGCAACCGGCCCGGGGGGCCGTCACGCCTGGCTACCGGTCCAACGCCTGGGCGAACCCAGCCTCGCGCACGAGTGGTCTGGCCCTCGCGCCCCGGCGCTCCGCGTTCGATTCGTCACACTCTGCTGGTGGCGTGTCTGCCCAATGCCGGCCGATGAACACTGGTCGGCGCAGCGTCGTGTCCATCGAGACGGAAGCCAGGGGTCAGTCATGAAGAATCGAATCAAGGGTGCCGTAGTCGCCGTGATCGCGTCTGTTCCATTCCTCGCCGCACCGATCACGGACCCGTGCGGGGCGTGCTACGGGTTCTGGAAGGACGACTTGGATATCTACGAAGAGGTCCTGCACCAGGCTGTGATCGACGACGGAGAGGCCTACCTCGTCCAGCTCGGCTTGGTGTCGGGGGAGGCCGAGCTGGCGGTCTATGGCGACGTGGATGGGGTCGATTGCTTCGCCGATGCCGACGGGACCGAGTGTACGTTCGATGCTGTCGCCGACGGCGAGGTGAGCCTCAAGATCTCGGCGGGGGCCGAGGGGGCGGAGACCTTCCTGAATCTCGATCCGATGTGAGGCGGTCGAGCGCGATCGCCGAGGCCTACGAGCGTGCGCGGAGGCCGACGAGCGAGCACCGACCTCGGCGACCAGGACGCGGCTGACACCTCGTCGGTCACCCGTTGCTCGAGCGTCGCCAGTTCGTGCTCGATGCCATGGCTCGCCGACGAACAGGCCAGCGAGCTATCGCGCTGTGAACCTCCAGGCGCGCTCGGTTATCGAGCGCGGAGCCGCCCCGTACCCGCGCTCGGGCTCAGAGCATCTTCGAGGCGCACTCGCGCAGCTCGTGAAGCGTCTTGGTCTTCATCGAGCACTCGATCTCGGCCTTCGTGCCCTGCTCCATGCAGGTGATGACGACGTCGGGTCGCACCTCTTCGAGGACCTCTTTGACGATCTCGGGGTTGTCACCCGCGGCCATGGCCATCTCTTCGAAGTGGTCGAACAGCGTGTCGCAGGTCTCTTTGTCGAGACCGTCACCGTGGGGCTTGGCATGCAGCGCGGCTTCAGCCTCTTTCTCGGCGGCGTCGCAGACATCGATCTCGGCCGGAGTCTTGGCCGCCAGCCGACAGGCGGCGTCCTCAGCGTACAGCTCGGGTCCGAGCTGTACGACGTGGTGCTCGGTGGCCTTGATGCACTCGGTCAGGTCATCACCCGTGCCTCGGATGGCCGCGACGTGCTTGCATACGGTCTCGGCGCTCGGAAGCTTCTCGGCGTGGTGCGACAGCTCGTGCAGGTCTTCGTTGTCGAACTTGCCCGAGGCCTCGAGGGCGGCGGCCGATCGCGCGAGCACACCTGACTTGTCGTGGGTGACGTCGAAGTGCACCTCGCCGGGCTTGGCGGGGGGATCGGCCTTCTTGGCATCGGCCTTCTTGGCGTCCGCCTTCTTGGCATCGGCCTTCTTGGCATCGGCCTTCTTGGCATCGGCCTTCTTGGCGTCCGCCTTGCTGGCCTTGGCCGGCTCGGTCTTCTTGGGTCCCTGCTTGTCGCCACTGTCGCACGCGAGCAGGAGAGACACGGCAGCGACGGGCCACAGGGAATGCATGCGGATCACGGCTGAGAAGGTACCGGGCCCCGGTCTGGTCAGGCAATCCCGGCATTGAGGCCCGCCTAGAGTGTGCGTGGGTCGCAACGACGGCGCTGACCTCCAGGGGTGCCCGCCCATCCGGGATCGGCCGCCAACGACACGACTGCATGCTCTAGGCCAGGCTCCGGGGGGCCATCGCGCCGCCCTGACTGGCGTTCCGCCGAGCGTAGTGTCCGTCAGCGCGAGAACACCACGGACTCACCCGTGACTGGGTCGACTGCGGCTAGACCCACCGGGAACTGGATCGACGCCAGCACCCAGGGTTGATCGGGGACTGCGTGCACCTGGTCGTTCAACCAGCCCACGCGGTCGTCGAAGGGCACCCACGAGGCGGCCCCCGAGGCGAGATCGACCACGTGGAATCCGTTCTCTGCGCGATTGGGAACCCACAGCGTGTTGGGATCGGGCATGGCCGCGCCGATGTTGGACGTCAACGAGCAGCTCAGTGGTGGGTCGAAGGAGTGGAGCGACACCGCGGGTCCGCCCGCAAGGGGCAGGCGCCACACTTGGTTGTCATCCACGAGCAACAGAGTGTCGCGGCCGGCGTCGGTCGTCAGCGCGCACGGAGAGTCGAACTGGTCGGAGAAC
>JAHZJA010001197.1 GCA_022601155.1 Deltaproteobacteria bacterium
CAAGCGGTCGGCGAATTTCTTACGGGAGTCGCGGGCGATGATGGCCGCGTCGAGGCGCTTCTCGTAGAAGGCGATCTTGTCGCTCGTGCTCGCGCCCGCCGGGGGATCCTTGGCCTGCTCCTCGGGCATGGGCGCCATGCCATGGGCACCCTCGGGGAACTTGATCGCCGGGTTGCGCGTGCTGGAGGAGGGACGCGGGGTCGCCGCGTCGGACGGTCGAGCGCCCACGCCAGCTGCACGGCCTCGTGGTCCTCCTGCTTTGCCCCCATTGGCCTCCGAGACGCCCGTCTTGCCGCCGCCAGCATTGGCAGACTTGCTGGCGTCGTCGTCGGAAGGCCAGAAAATGAGCAGCGCAGCGACCGCGAGGATGCCCGCGCCAGCCAGCACGGTGGGCAGGATGCTCCCGTCCTCTTCGTCCTGGGCCGGGGACGCCTTGTCGGTGTCGGTGGTCATATCAAAAAGTACTATACCTCACTCTGTGCAAGGCGCCGATAGCGTGGATGGCGCGGAACCGCAGGAGCCCGACTGGCTCACGATCCCGCTCGTGGTTGGTCCCGCGCACGACGGATATCGGCTCGATCGCTTCGTGGGTGCCCGGATTCCGCGGCTGTCACGGACCCGGATCCAGCTGGTGATTGCGCGGGGCCAGGTGCGGGATGCAGCGGGGCCGATCGCTCGCCCTGCGCGACGCGTGCACACCGGTGATGTGATCACGCTGCTGCGCCCGGCTCCGCCCGAGCCCCCGGTCGTGCTCGACTACGCCGTGCTTCACCGCGAGCCCGACCTGATGGTGGTCGACAAGCCGGCGGGACTTCCCGTGCACCCGAGCGCTCGCTACCACCGACACACGCTGACCGCAGTGATGCGGCAGCGCCTGGGGGTGGGCCACGGGTGGGAGATGGCCCACCGGCTCGACCGCGAGACCTCGGGGGTCATGGTGTTCGGTCGCGCAGGTGCGAGCGCGTCGACGCTCAAGCGCAGCTTTCAGCGGCGAGAGATCGACAAGCACTACCTCGCGGTCATCCATGGGCAGATGGACGCCCCGACCACCATCGACATCCCGCTGGGGCCAGCCGTGGGCTCGGAGATCCGCGTGAAGATGGGGCGGCGGCCCCCCGAAGACGGTGGGCAGCTGGCGTGCACCGAGGTCACGCCGATCGCCCGCGGGCAGTTTCGGGGGGAGCCCATCACCTTGGTGCGAGCACGGCCGCTCACCGGTCGACAGCACCAGATTCGCGTGCACCTGGCCTTGGTCGGGCACGGTGTCGTCGGCGACAAGCTGTATGGGATCGAGGAGTCGTGGTTCCTCGACGTGGTGGAGCGCGGTCGGCCGTTGGAGGAGGTCGCCGAGCACCTCGGGGTCTGGCGGCACGCCCTGCACGCGGCGAGGATCGAGCTGCCGCATCCCGTGCACGGGGACCGCGTCGCCTTCGAAGCACCCTGGCCCGACGACCTCGCCGCGCTCATCGATGTGCCCGGCTGACGGCGACGGGCAGCATCGGGCAAAGACCACCGCGCCCGCTGCCACGGGCGCCTGGCGGTCCGGTTCGTTCCCGTTGAACGAGGGCCTGGCCGCCCCTCGACTGCGGCGAGCGAGCGCCGTCCGTGAGCGGCCGTGATCCAGACGACGCGCGGTGCGGCAGCCGCATGGTCGCCAACATCGTGGCCCGCCGCGCCCCGAGTCGCGGACGGGGGCGCGACTCATCGGGTGCTACCGGAGCCGCTTGCGGGCGATCCGGAGCTTCTTGTCTTCGAGCGGAGTCCGGAGTGACAGCTGCTCCAGCAGCTTGATGGCCGTGGCCCAATACCGATTCTTGAAGGCCTCCGCGGCTTGCTTGCGGATGCGCTCCTGGTCGTCACCGCGCAGGCCCGCCGCGTATCGCTGCGCGAGCTCCGTCCACAGTCGATGGTCGTCGTTGAAGAAGCGTCGGCCGTGTTCCCGCAGCGCCGTGGCGAAGGGCTCCAGCGCACGCACGAGCTGGTCGGGGTCGGTGGAGACGGTGTCGAGTCCGGTCGTGCGACGCGGAAAGTCCTGGCCGACCTCGATGGCGTACAGATCGGTCACCGGATATTCCAGGGCGTCTCCATTGCGCTCGAAACGCAGGAGATCGATGCCCAGCTCCGCGCGGTGCGGCGTGATGAACATGGCGACACCGCGTGTGCGGTCGCGGCTGTGTAGCTCGACCTCGCACGAGGCGAAGCCATCTCCGCCGACCGTCGCCAGCCGGACCTCGTCGAAACGGAAGCGGTGTTGCACGACCACGAACTCCAACAGCCGGGGCCAGCACTGCTTGAAGTTCTCGTTCAGACCGGTCGCGAAGCGGTCTCGAGGAAGCATGAGCGCTTCTACCACGCGCGGTACGGCGCGACGTGTGAACGCGCGGCCGAGGTTGACGGCGCGAACGGTGGTGGCGGCCGTCCCATGCGCTCGTGATGTGAGGGGCGCACGGGGGCCGCGCTCGAGGGCCGCGAACGCGCGACGGAGTACTGGCAGGCCATCGGCGATCCGTGCCTCGACCTTCGCGCGTCGGTCCGGCGAGGCTACTGCGCCTGCACGCCCTCACGAGCGCGCTGTCGGATCTCACCCACCACTACGTCCAGCTGGACTGTCTTGCCGTCGCGGACGTCGACCTTGATCTGCGCGTGGTCGCATCCGGGCGCGAGGGTGACGATGCGATCGGGCAGCACGATGGCGCGCACGCCAGGGTCTTGGCGCGACATCCCCAGCCGCGCCACCGGTAAACTTCGCTGACGCCGACGCACGCTACCGATACATCGACGCCATCCTCGCCGATTGCACGACGCATACCCCGGTGCGACGCACCGTGACGGATC
>JAHZJA010001198.1 GCA_022601155.1 Deltaproteobacteria bacterium
CTCGAAGACCTCCCTGGGGTCGGCAAGAGCACGCTCGCGCGGGCGGTCGCGGCGGCCGTGGGGGCCGAGCTGTCGCGGGTGCAATTCACCTCCGACCTGCTCCCCGCCGACATCATCGGTGTGAGTGTGTGGCGGCCCCGACTGGAACGCTTCGAGTTCCAGCCCGGCCCGATCTTCGCCCACGTCGTCCTGGCCGACGAGCTCAATCGGGCGCCACCCCGTACCCAGAGCGCACTGCTGGAGGCGATGGGAGAAGGTCAGGTCTCGGTGGAGGGCAAGGCACGCACGCTGCCCCAGCCGTTCATGGTGATCGCGACTCAAAACCCGGCCGAACACCATGGGACGTATCCGCTGCCCGAGTCACAGCGCGACCGGTTCGCCTTGCGGATCACGCTGGGCTACGCCGAGGCCGAGGTCGAGTCGGCGTTGCTGGTCGCAGGCTCCGCCGCGGGAGCGGTGAGCACCGAGCCCGTCGCATCGCTGGCGGATCTCGAGGCAGCCCAGCGAGCCGCCGCGGCCCTCCACCTGCACCCCGATCTCGCGGCGTACGCCCAGGCCGTGGTGCAGCACACCCGTGAGCACGCCGAGCTCGCCCAGGGGGTCAGCACCCGCGGTGCCTTGGCGTGGGTCGCCACGGCGCGGGCCCGGGCATGGCTCGACGGGCGTGATCACGTGAGCCCCGACGACCTCCAGACGCTGGCCGTGCCCGCGCTCGCCCATCGGGTGGTGCTGCGCGCGGTGGCTGGAGAGGCCGCCGACATTGCCGCGGCCGAGCACATCCGCGAGGCGATCGCTGGGGTGCCGGTGCCTCGGTGACCCCCACCCCGCCCCCTCGTCGCAAGAAGCGTCGTCTGCTGCGACGCTGGCTGTCGGCGCGTGGGCGACGGCTGGAGATCACACGCTCGGGATGGTTGTTCATCGCGTTGACCCTCGCGGTGGGCCTGGCGGCGATCAACTCCGGCGCCAACCTGCTCCATGCCCTGTTCGGCGCCATGATGGCGCTCATCATCGGTAGCGGTGTCCTGAGCGAGTCGACCCTCCATCGCGTGCGCGTCCGACGGGTGCTGCGAGGGCCGCTGTACGCGGGCGAGCCTGGTGCCGCCGAGGTGCAGCTCCACAACGTCGATCGCCGTCGCGACGTGCTCGCCGTCAGCGTCGAAGACGACGACGAGCTCGAGGAGCCCGGCCACGGAGATCCGGTGTTCGCGGTTCGGGTGGCCGCGGGGCAGACCATCGCCCTGTCGACGCGCGTCACCATGCCCGCGCGCGGCCACCATCATCTCCCACGGATCGTCGTCGCCACCCGGTTTCCGTTTGGTCTGTTCGTCAAGCGCCGCGAGCTTCCCGTCGACGACGAGGTCCGCGTGTATCCGCGGCGTGTCCCCGCGCCCCCCGATCCTCCGCGCAGTGCCGATGGTGGGCCGGCCACCGCCACCGGTCGGCGCGCCCGGGCCGGCGAGTTCCACGGGCTTCGCCCGTATCGCGACGGCGACGAACTCCGAAGACTGCACTGGCCCGCCACCGCACGCCTGGGCCAGCCGGTGGTGCGCGAGCACGAGGCCGGACAAGAGCCCCGCGTGCGACTGCACTTGGCCCCCGGGTCCACGGGCAACGCCGGCTTCGAGGCGGAGGTCGAGCGCGTGGCCGCTCGTGCCACGCTGCTGCTGCTGCGAGACCACGCCGAGCTCGAGCTGTACTACGGCGAGCGTCCGGCTGTCCCCCCAGGGGCGGGTCCGGCCCAGCACCGGAGGCTCATGGACTTCCTCGCGGGGGTGGGATGAACGCCGGACCCCTGCGCCGCCTTCGAGACGGGCTGAGCGTCGCTCAGATTGGCCTGGCCGTGGTGGGCGTCGCCCAGGCCGGTGGCGTCTCGCTGCCGAGCCTCGCTCTGTTCGCCGTGTTGATGGTCGTCGCCTGGCGACGCACACTGCCCGAGGCCCCGTCGGTGGGTGCTTCGAGGGCCTGGACGTTGCTCGTGTTCGTCGCCTTGGTGGCCACGCTGGCCCGCGCGGTGCTGCGGGCCGAGTTCCTCGATGCCGGGGTCGACTTCCTGCTGCTCCTCGCGGTGCAGCGCACGTTCAACCGGCAGCGCGCGCGGGAGCACGCACAGCTGTTGCTGCTCGGCGCACTGATGATGGTGGTGGGATCGGTGATCAACACCGAGCCCACGTTCCCGCTGTTGCTGGCCGGGTATCTGCTGGTCGCCACGATGGCACTGCTCACCAACACCCTGATGGGCGAGGGCGAGCGCCTCGGTACCCGCGTGATGGCCCGACTCGAGCACGAGGGCCATCGACGCCGCCGATCGCTGTGGCGGGCGTCGGCCGGGGTGGCCACGTTGGCCGGGGTGGGCGCGCTGCTCACGTTCTTGTTGTTTCCCCGCTGGGGCGTCGGCGTGTTCTTGCGCGGGCAGCTGCCCGGCGAGGTCCGCAGTGGGTTCTCCGACGAGGTGCAGCTGGGCGGGTTCGGGACGATCAAGACCGACGCCACCGTGGTCATGCGCATCCGGCCCGACCACGACCCGGGCACCACCCGGCCCACCTGGCACCTGCGCGGCAGCAGCTTCGATCGCTACGAAGGCGGGCGCTGGGAGCACGGCGCCGATGCCATCCGCGGACCGCTGCGGGTCGTCTACGGCCGCCACTCGGTCACCGACGACAACCATCCTCGCCTGGTGCGGCCGGGCCGCTCGCTGCAGCTCCAAGGACGAGCCATCCCCGGCTACGCGGGCGCGGTCGAGGTCCATCGCGCCTCGGTGATCCTCGAAGATATCGGCGCCGACCTGTTGTTCGTGCCCAGCCCCACCGTCGCGGTGAAGGTGCAGGCTCGCGGGGCGCTCGAGTCACGCGCTCGGCCCATCGGAGGGCGCAACCACGAGATCCGGGTCAACAAGATGCCCGGGCCTCTCCAGTACCGCGCGGTGTGGCGGACCACCGAGCCCAGCCGCGCCGAGCTGGCCGCCATGGGCAACCCACCGCAGGACCCCGAGCTCGCGACGTATCTGCAGCGCTCTCAGGGACTGAGCCCCGCGGTCGGTGAGCTCGCACGCCGCCTCACCGCCGACGCTCCCGATCGGCTCTCTCGCGTGCAAGCGATCATGCAGCATCTGGCGAGGTTCGAGTACACCCTCGAACAGCGAAGCTCGGCACGGGTGGAAGCGGGCGCCGATCCTCTCGAGGGATTCCTGTTCGACACCCAGGCCGGTCACTGCGAGTACTACGCCACCGCGTTGGCCGTCCTGCTTCGCGAGGTCAACGTCCCCACCCGGATCGTCAACGGCTACTACGGTGCGCACCTCAACAAGGTGGGGGGCTTTTTCGCCGTGCGCCAAGCCGACGCGCACTCGTGGGTGGAAGTGCATTTCGGTGATCTGGGCTGGGTGACGTTCGACCCGACGCCGCCGTCGGGGCGCATCGCAGGAGACGACGCTGCCTGGTGGCCGGCCGCCACCGAGCTGCTCGACGCGATGCGCAACACGTACCTCGAGTATGTGATCGACTACGACCTGTCCAAGCAGCTGGCGATCCTCGAGCAGCTGGGCCTGCGCGATCGCGGTCATCAGCCGCGTGGCGCCGGGCGGTGGATCCTGGTGGGTGTGATCGCGATCGGGGCTGGGCTGTGGCTCGGTCGACGGTGGCGGCGTCGGAGGCGTGACCAAGCCCGGCCCGAGACCGTCCTGCTACAGCGCGTGCTCCAGCGACTCGCAGCGAAGGGCCATGCGACCGCCCCGGACGACACCCCGCACGCGATCGCCAGCCGTGTGCGCGCCAGCGGGGCCGTGGTGGCCGACGATCTCGACCGGTTCTTGCGGGGCTACGAGGCGCTGCGGTTCGGGCCTGCGCAGGACGAAGCCGCCCTCACGCGGTTGCGATCCCAGGCCGACGCCGTCTTGCAGCAGCTGCAATCGTGAACGGCACACCGCCCGTCGACACCCACCGTTACGCTGTGGTTCGAGGGCACGGCCGAGCGGCAGCGCAAGCCTGTGCGGTGGGTTGCCTGCCCGCCAGCGTGCCAGTCTCGGCCCTGCGCCCAACAAGAGCGCAGGGTCTTGGCCGTGGCGATTCGTTCACCCGGGGACGGGCATCGCGTAGGTCGCGATCGTAGCCGCATCCACGCCGTACACGTCCATCACGACGCCTTCGGCAGACGTTACCGCGGACTCGAGGTTGGGCAGGCTCTCGAGCAAGGTCCCCGTAGTCGAGGCGCCCAGCTCCCCCAGGTCGAGGCCGAACGCATCAGCGACCTGCGAGATTTCGTCGTCGGTGATGATCCGACCCGCCCCCGCGAGCGGCCCCGCCGTGGGCTCGGGCAGGCCCCAGTAGCCCACCGCTACGCCCAGGCCCTCGGCCAGATCGTGCAGGACCGCGGCCAGCTCGGTGTCAGAGGCGGCGGTCAACAGCCGCCCTTCGGCCCGGTTCCCGTAGAACACCAGCCGAGCGAGCATGACCTGCTCCCACTGGCGGAAGAACGTCACGAGCGCCTCGTCACGCTCGACCGTACATGCCTCGTCTTCAGCGTACTCCTTGGCATCGGTCAGCGCGCTCGCCATGGACGCGTGGAAGCCCATCGAGAGGCTGTACCCTGCCGCATCGGTGAGCTCGCCCTCGGGATCGAGTGCGGCGTTGTTCCCCCACGCGGCCGCGATGGCATCGATGGTGGCAGGCGTCAGATCGCCTTCGGTCAGACCCAACGCGTAGGCATAGGTGATCCCACCGGAATACCCGCCCTTGTCGATCAACTGTCGGACCTCGATGCCCCCCTCGTTGATCCCTCGCGTGTCCTTGGCCCACACCCCGCCCTCCATGCCCGGGGTCCAGATCCCCTGGTCGTCGACGAGGTCCTGCTCCCCCGCGGCGAGGACCTGCAAGAACTCATCGAAAGCCGCCTCGATCACGGGCACGTAGCCCGGGTTGGCCACGGCGGCCAGGCTCGGGTCGCCGTCCCACACCGCGGTGAGGTCGGCCAGCGTCGACACCATGACGGCACCCGTCTCCGCGCCGCGCATCGTCGCGTCACCGGTGAGCATGTCCAGCTGGTCGCGAATGGCCAGCGCTGCCGCGGCGTTGTCGTCCCACTGTGGGGCGGACCAGGGCCCAGGAGTCACACCACACCCGGTGGGGCTGGTCGCGGTTTCGTCCCCCTCGGTCGCGTCGGCCGAGCCGGTGGTCGGGGTGGTTGTGGCGTCAGTACCGCCTTCGGCGCTGCCATCATCGCCAGGACACCCTGCGAGCATCATGGCGCCCAGGGCCAGTGCGGCCATCACCTGCGAATTTTGAACAGTTACGTGGGAATCGAGCATGGAAAATCTCATCGTCGGCGCGGATCCCGGCCGGTTTGGATTCGATGTGCTCGGTCTAGTCTAATTGATAACAACTTTCAATTTCTATTTCGAAGAGGATTCGCACGCTTGAAAATGTCATTCTCGCTAAACAGCCTCCTATTTGAATGTCACTCTCATTTTCGTCACCGCGATGATCGGCCCCGCCGCCCGTCCCCCAGACGAACCCACCACCGCCATGCCCACCACCTCACGCTACGCGACCTCCGGCTCTTCCCTCTCCTGGCTGTTGCCATGCGCGATGGTCTGCGCGGGTGCACTGGGCTGGGCATGCCAAGACCCGGCCGACAGTGCCGACGGCTCAGCCGAAGGGGCGGAAGATGGGGGCAACATGCTGTTGCGTCAGGCGGTGCTCGACAGCGTCGCGAACAACGTCATCGTGCCGCAGACGGTCGCCTTCGAGGATGCGACCGACTCCCTGCGGACCGCGGTGCGGACGTATGTCGAGGCCAGCGACACCGGGGCGGTCGAGTCCACCTTGCTCGCAGCGCAGCAGGCCTGGCGTGAAGCGATGACCCAGGGACAACGGCTCGAGGTCATGCAGCTGGGACCGGCCGCACCTTCACTGGTTGCGATCGGAGGCGAAGACCGACGCGATGCCGTCTACTCGTGGCCGACCGTCGACACCTGCAGCGTAGACCGAGCGTTGGCCGAGCAGGCGTACGCGGCCGACGACTTCTTCACGACCCAGCTGGTGTGGGCCCATGGTCTCGATGCGCTCGAGTACCTGCTGTTCGTCCACGATGCGGACCACACCTGCCCCACCCAGGTTCAGCTCGACTCCGCGTGGGATGCATTGAGCTTCGAGCAGGTCGAGCAACAGCGCCGGGCCTACGCGCAGGTGCTCGCCGACCAGCTCGCGAGCCAGGCCAGCGCGCTTGCAACCCGATGGTCCCCGCAAGGCGATGATTTCGCCTCGGCCCTGGCCAACCCCGGGCAGGCCGGCTCTCCGTACGCCAACGAACTCGAGGCCCTCGATGAGGTGTTCCGGGCGATGTTCTACCTCGACAAGCAGACCAAGGACGGCAAGCTCGGCGCGCCGCTGGGACTCGTCGACGGATGCGCCGCCGCCCCCTGCACCGATCAAATGGAGAGCCCCTGGAGCGGCCACGCGACGGCCTCGATCATCGCCAACCTGCAAGGTCTGCGGCTGATGATCCAGGGAGGACCCGATCCCGACCAGGCCGATGGGTTCGACGATCTGCTCCAAGAGGTCGGACAAGGCGACGTCGCCGACGATCTCTTGCGCCGCATCGACACCGCCATCAGTGTCGCTGAAGGCATCGATGTCTCGCTGCAAGAATCGGCGGTCGCCAGCCCCGAGCGCGTCACCGCGCTGCACACCGCGGTCAAGGACGTCACCGACATCCTCAAGGGACCGTTCGTGATGGCGTTGATGCTGACGATCCCGGCCGAGGGCGCTGGCGACAACGACTGAGATGTTCGGCGGCGTCGACATCCTCGGCGCGCTATCGCGTCCGCTGCGTGCGTTGGTCGATCCCAACGAGCGCATCTTCTGGGTGTTCCTGCTGTCGGCTGTCGTCATGCCATGGCTCGTCCTCGGCCTGCGACGCGGCACGGTCGCGCTGCGCGAGGGCCTGCTGCGACGCTCCGTGTGGGGCAGTGCCTCGAGCCGAGCCGACCTGACGCTGTTGTTCGTCAAGGCCGGCCTCGGCGCGGTCGCTCGCGTGCCTTGGCTGGCCGCCACCGCGGGCGCGGCCCTGTGGGTGGGCCTGTCGCTGCACCGATGGCTCGGCCCCGCCGCCCCGCCCGAGTGGAGCCGTACCACCATCGCGATCGTCTACAGCCTGGTGCTGTTCGTGGGCTGGGACTTCAGTCGTTTTGCGCTGCACTGGTTGATGCACCGAGTACGGCCGCTGTGGGCGTTTCACCAGGTGCACCACTCGGCCCGGGTGCTGACCCCGCTGACGCTGTACCGCACGCATCCGGTGGAGACGATGCTCTACGACCTGCGGGGACTGGTCACCACCGCCATCATCACGGGCGGGTTTTCCTACCTGTTTGCGGGTCGGGCCCAGATGATCGAGCTGTTTGGGATCAACGCGCTGGGGTTCGTCTTCAACCTCGCCGCGGCGAACCTTCGGCACTCGCATGTGTGGCTGCGGTTTGGCCATGTGGAGCGTTGGCTGCTGTCCCCCGCTCAGCATCAAGTGCACCACGCCTGGCAAGACGACCCGCGCACCAGCAACCTGGGCACGTGGCTCGCAGTCTGGGACCGCCTCGCGGGCACGTGGCGTGCTGCGCCCGAGCAGGCCCCCGACCGCTTCGGCCTCGCCGACGCCAACCATCGGTTCGACGCCGTGACTTCCATGCTCCTGGGACCTCTTCGCGACCTCCTTCCCCAGCGATGGCGCAGCCCGACGATGCTGGCGGTGCTCGGCGCCTGGCTGATGCCGGGCTCGGCCACCGCGGCCAGCGAGACCACGCAGCCGCCCTCCACGGCACCAACCGAGACGGCACCCGACGGGACCTCTTCCCGTCCGGATGATGGCCCCGCCACGCCCTCGGACCACGGCGCGCCAGACTCCACGACTCCGCCGTCCGACCCGGAGGCCACGCCGTCCGACCCGGAGGCCACACCGTCCGACCCGGAGGCCACGCCGTCCGACCCCGGCGCCACGCCGTCCGACCCCGGCGCCACGCCGTCCGACCCCGGGGCCACCTCGCCGCGACCCAGCGCCACGCCCGAGCCGACGACGAACACCGACGGAGAGACCGCCACCGCCGATGCATCGGCCGACGACATGGCCGGCTTCGTCGAGCCCATTGCCGAGTCCGCGCCCGTCCCCGACGAACCTGCCCCGCTCGAGGACGTGGAGACCGACGACGTCCGGCGAATCGACGTGGGCTCCATGTTCGCTACCGAGGAAGTGCCGCGCGTCGCGGGCTCGGCCCACGTCATCGGCGAGCAAGAACTCGAACGCCACGAGTACGACGACATCCATCGCATCCTCAACACCGTGCCCGGGGTGTACGTCCGTGGAGAAGACGGCTTCGGCCTGCGCCCCAACATCGGGCTTCGCGGCGCCAACCCAGACCGATCGGCCAAGATCACGCTGCTCGAAGATGGAGTGCTGATGGGCCCTGCGCCCTACTCGGCCCCCGCCGCCTACTACTTCCCGCTCGCCACCCGCATGGTCGGGATGGAGGTGTTCAAGGGGCCCGCCTCGATTCAGTACGGGCCCAACACCATCGGCGGTGCGATCAACCTGGTCACCCGCGAGATTCCCGAGCAGCACACGGCCGGGATCGATCTCGCGGGCGGTCGGTTCGGCTACGCCAAGGGCCACGCCTTCTACGGGACCACGTGGCGCGGCTTTGGGGTGCTCATCGAGGCGGCCCGAATTCAGACGACGGGGTTCAAGGAGCTCGACAACGGAGCCGACACCGGGTTCGCCAAGAACGACGCGATGATCAAGCTCGCGTACGGCACCGACCGTGAGCGGCGAATCACCCACGACATCGAGCTCAAGGGGGGCATTGGCACCGAGGACTCCGATGAGACCTACCTCGGCATCAGTGCGGACGACTTCCAGACCACGCCGTACCGTCGCTATGCCGCCAGCGCGGCCGACAACATGAGCTGGTGGCGGTCCCAGGCGGAGCTGACCTACCTGCTGCGGCAAGACGACACGCTCGAGGTGGAGGCCCGCGCCTACCGACACGATTTCGATCGCGTGTGGCGACGACTCGATGCCTTCGACGGCGGGCCCTCGCTCACCGACATCCTCGCGGCCCCGGGCGCCGGCCAGGCCGCGGTGTTCTCGGCCATCTTGCGCGGCGAGCAGGACTCCTTGCTGCCGCAGCAGACGCTGCTGGTCACCAACAACGACCGACGGTTCGTCAGCCAGGGAGTGCAGGCCGCGTTTCGCTGGCGCCCATCGTGGGGCATCGTCCACCAAGACCTCGAGGTCGGCGCGCGGGTCCACAACGACCGCATCGATCGCGACCACACCGAGGACGCCCTGTTGATGGTCTCGGGCACCCTCGTCCCGGAGGGCACGCCACGTGTCGACACCGTGCAGAACACGGGCCAGACGGTCGCGGCCGCCTTCCATGTGCACGACGCCGTCACGCTGTGGGACCGCCTGACGGTCGCCCCCGGGGTTCGGCTGGAGGTGATCTCGATGCGGTTCGAGGATCGCCAGGCCGACACGCGCAGCCGTCGGCTCGACACCGCCGTGACCCCGGGCCTGGGCGCCCTGATGATGATCAAGCCGTGGCTGGGCGTCTTCGGTGGAGTCCACCGCGGCTTCTCCCCCGTTGCGCCCGGCCAACCCGAGGAGGTCCAGGTGGAGACCAGCCTCAACTATGAGCTGGGCGCCCGCGTCGTACACCAAGGCCTGTGGGTCGAGGCGGTCGGCTTCGTCAGCGACTATCGCAACCTCGTCGGCGCGTGCACGTTCTCCGCCGGGTGCATCGATGGCGACGGCAGCCAGCAGGTCAACGCAGGCGCAGCCCTGGTCTATGGCGCCGAGTCCCTGGCCCGCTACCGCTACCGCTTCGACAACGGCTTCGGGTTCGAGGTCGGCGGTCGCTACACGTACACGGGGTCGCAGTTCCGAAGGACGTTCTCCTCCACCTTCCCGCAGTGGGGCGAGGTCACTCGCGGCGATCAGCTGCCCTACGTGCCCGAGCACATCGTCGGTGGCACGGTCGGCGTGGGTGGACGGCGGTGGGACGTGAGCGTGTCACCCAACTACAACGGTCCCATGCGCGACATCGCAGGACAGGGCTCGATCCCCGTCGACGAGCGCATCGATGGGTTCTTCGTGCTCGATGTCTCGGCCGAAGTCCGGGCGATGCAGCGGTTTCGCATCTACACGCAGCTTGGGAACGTCACCAATACCGCCTACGTCGCGTCACGGCGCCCGTTCGGCATTCGCCCAGGTGCCCCTTTGACGTTCATGCTCGGGGTCAAGGCTGATCTCTTCCCCTAATTGGGCCCCATCGTCCCGCGAAAGCACCACCAGCCAAACATTTGGGGCCTGTCTGGGGTCGAAGGCTTCATGCGCATCCATGGGAGCACGCACCGCAGCGGCTGGGCTCTTTTGACCGCGTTGGCCATCGGAGGCTGTCGGAACGACGCTCCTGCCAACGCACCCGACGTCGCGCCGCCCGTGGCGGCCGAGGGGAGCGACGCTGCCCCCCTCGCCGTGGATGCCAACTGCCCTCGGGGCCTGTCCGCGCTCGCTCGCTGCGGCACCGTAACGGTGTTCGAGAACCGCAACACCAGCGAGGGGCGCACCATCGATCTGGCCTACGTCGTCGTCCCTGCGCGCGACACGGACAACGCAGAGGCCGACCCTGTCTTCGTCTTGGCCGGAGGGCCGGGCCAAGCCGCAACGCAGGTCCAGGCCATCGCGCAGACCGTGCTCCGCGAGGTCAGCCAGACACGGCCGCTGGTGTTCGTCGACCAGCGCGGGACCGGGTCATCCAACGGGCTGCAGTGCACGCCCACCGATCTCGACGCGATGCTGCGCGGGCCGTGGCACGACGACAACAAGGCGTTTCTCGATGAGTGCCGGGCCGGGCTCTCGGCCGACCTCGCCCAGTACGCCACGCCGACCGCGATGGACGACCTCGAGGACGTCCGCGTGGCCCTGGGCTACGACGAGATCAACCTGTGGGGTGGCTCGTATGGCACGCGTGCGGCCCTGGCCTACGTGCGGCAGTACGGCGAGCACGTCCGCAGCGCTGTGCTGTGGGGTGTGGCCCCTCCCGGAGAGCCGTTCATGCGCACGTTCGCACCGCAGGGCCAGGCCGCGCTCGACCGGCTGCTGGGCGATTGCGCGGCCGACTCGACGTGCGCGGCGTTGCTCCCCGACGGCGCCGCCACCCTCGACCGCATCCTCACCCGGCTCGCCGAGTCACCCGCCAACATCAAGGTCAACGATCCGCGAACGGGCCAGGAGACCACCATTCACCTCACCCCCGAGGCGTTCGTCGATGGCGTGCGACTGGTGCTGTACGACGCGACGTGGTCGGCCGCCCTGCCCGCGATGCTGGCCGCCGCCGACAAGGGCAACTTCGATCCCCTGATGTCGTTGATGGTCCCGTTGACGGTCGGCATCCTCACCCAGATCCACCTGGGCATGTTCCTGTCGGTGGCGTGCAGCGAAGACGTCCCGCTGCTGACCACGGCCCACGACGATGCTGCCCGCGGCACCTTCGTCGGCGGTGCTCCGCTCGATGGCCTCCGGATGGCCTGCGAGCAGTGGCCGCGGGCATCGTTGCCGGCGGGGTATCTGGCGCCCGTGCGCAGCGATGTGCCCGTGCTGCTCATGGCCGGGGAGATCGATCCGGTGACGCCGCCGCAGACCGCTCGCGAGGCGGCTCAGACCCTCACCCGCTCACGGGTCGTTGCGTTCCCCAACGTGGGTCATGGAACGTCCAACGCGGGCGACTGCGAGTCCTCCCTCGTGGGTGCGTTCATCTCCAAGCCCGACCCCGAAGCCCTCGACGCCTCGTGTGCCAAGGGCTTGGTGCGACCACCGTTCGTCGTGCCGCCGGGTTGAGGTCTGGGGCACGGCCGGGAAGCTCGTCGAAGGTGGTGCGAGATCGGGCTCGCTCGTCCCGGGCCCGTTCGACGCTCCGGCCGCCGCCTGCCCCTGCGCGAGGAAGCGCGCGATCAGCACTCGACCGGCGCACAGCGCGGGCGGGACTCGTCTGTGGGGCGTAGTGGGGTTTCCCGAGCCACCAGGCGTGAGATCCGAGAATCGCGCATCGTGGCCGGTGGGGTGGTCTCCTACAAACACCCTGATGTCGTGAATAGGAGTCGCCCGACAGTGTGACTCCAAGACTGAAGGCCGAACGGAACGAGGGATTCCCGGACGACCGGGCCCCAGGCTCATTCGTCCACAGCCTCCCGGATCCCCATCGGCGGATCGACGGCCCCCCGAGTCCACTCGGTGCGTCTGTCGATACCCCACCCCCTCGTCGGGCTCGTGCGCCCAGGTGAGACGATGAACTCCAGCCTGCATCGTCCGTCCTGCGGTGTTGCGCCCAAGGGCCAAACGCGTCGAGTCATCCCAACGGGCGAATGCCATGAAAACAGCAGCAACCCGCCGAACGCTCATCTCCATCACCGGCCTCACCCTCTGCGCACTCGCTGTGGGTTGTGACCAAGGCCGGGACGACACCCCCCCCTGCTCGGCCGCCGATTGCGACGCTGGCCCGGAGCCGATATCGACGGTGTTCGTCGACGCCGACCTGTTCGCGGAGGTCTTGGACTGGTCCGATCCCAACAGCGGGGCCCTGGAGGCGGCGCTGGCCGCAGGAGGAACGGCCGAGGCCATGCGCTCCACCGACGACGCGTGCCCAGGGGTTGGAGCCGACCCCGAGATCCAAGCGGCGAGCTGCACGTCGTCCAGAGATCAGCTCGTGAACCTGATGATGACCCAGGCGGCCAAGGACGATGGTCCGCAGTGCCTGTTGGTCGCGGGAGTCGACGAGAAGCTCCGGGTCGACACCCACAGCACGGGCGAGGCCAAGGGGTTCGAGTCGAACAACGGGGTCACCCAGCGGTTCAGTCGGCAAGGGCCCGCGGGTGCGACGTTGATCACCGCCAGCTCGAAGCTCCAGCTCGAGGGGGAGCAGGAGGACGGCCCCGACTACCTCGAATCTCGCGACGCCGCCGAGAGGATTCGGGTGATGAGCCTGTGCTACGACGACAACGGCCGCGTCGTCGCCGATGGCCCCGCCGCCACCATCAGGATC
>JAHZJA010001199.1 GCA_022601155.1 Deltaproteobacteria bacterium
GACATCGAGGCCGACCTGGTCGAGCGCATCGCGTCGCAGGTCACCAGCCAAGACCCCGAGCCGAGCATCGGTCAGTACGTGTTCGAGGCCTTCACCGACGACGTCGTCATCGACGCTGTCGTCGCCACGTTGGACAGCGAGTGAGCATCATGGGCAAGCGCCGTATCGACTCCGTTCACCCCCTCCGCCGCCGGAGCTTCCTCAAGCTCGCTGGCACGATGCTGGCCGCCCCCGCCATCCCGGCCGCCGTGCGCTTCGCCGTCGACGAGCAGCTCGTCGGCGAGGCTCAGGCATTCGGTGGGCAGCAAGACGCGCCCACGTACTTCGTCGAGATCAACCTGCGCGATCAGTGGGACTTCATGCACGTGTTCGTGCCCCCGGGGATCGCCACCCACACCAATCTCATTCGGGGTGAGTCGGGCAACATGTGCAGCGTGTTCTACGGGCCGGAGGAGATCACCGACCACGGGAACGGGCAGTACCTGACCCCCGACTCCGCCGCACTCGCTCCCCACCTCGACCAGATCGCGATGCTCGAGCTGTTCGAGATCTGCACCGGGGCCATCCATGGGCACGAGGCGGTCAACGCCATCCGCAGCCCCGGTCGCAGCAAGCAGCAGGGCCCCGGACAGTCGGAGGTGTGGCTCAACGAGCCGGGCTACGCCGAGCAAGGCAACGACTACTACTTCTCGTCGACCCCAACCCCGGCCTCGTTGCACAACTACTGGTCCAAGCAGCTCGACCCCAGCCTACGCAACGGCGTCACCCTCAAGTACATCAGCCGGTTCCACTCGATCTGTCACTACGGAGCGGGGCTCGCCGACGCCGAGCTCACCCGCATCCAGTCGGTCGACCAGCTGTTCCAGACCTTTCCCGAGGGCGAGGACACCAACATCCTGCCTACCGCCGAGGAGGCGCAGCTGCTCCAAGAGGTGATGGAGCGGGTCGACTCGGGATTCTTCGACCGCTACGGCTTCGCCAACAGCGCTCACACTCGCCACGCCAGCAACCTCTCGGAGGCCGCGGGGTTGTGGTACGGCGGCGACGTCGACACCGTGTCGCTGCAGCTGTCCGAGGAGGAAGTGGCCTACTGGAGCGAGGGGGTGCCCGGCCAGGTGGGCGACAACCTCAAGGCCAACATCTGGGAGCAGGCGGCCTGGGCGTTCAAGCTGATGTCCAACGACGTCACACGCTCCGTCTCTCTGGAGTTCGACTACCTCGATGTGCACGACACCCGTGGCGAGACCACGATGAACACCATGGGCCTGCAGTGCGCGCTGCCACTGGCCCGGCTCATCGAGAGCTTCAAGCAGGCCGGCATCTGGGACCGCACGCTCATCGCCGTCTACAGCTCCGACGGCGGGCGGGCCCCGGCTGCAAACTCCTATGGCAACTCCGGCAAGAACGGAATGATTCTCGCTGGCGGCAACATCCGCGGCGGCTACTACGGCGACGTCGGCGTAGCTGGCGACATGGGCAACGGCCACGAGTACAACTACAGCGTGCCGGACCCGGTGACCGGGGCGCCGCAGGCCCCGGTCACGGGCAACGAGGGGCGGCTGTCGGGCGCCTACGCCTGGCGCACCGTGATGAAGGCGCTGCAGGTTCCCGACGATCTCGCCGCGCAGTATCCCGATGTCTTGGGGTCCCAACCCCTGAACTTCATGCTCACCAATGTCTGACGGACGGAGCGAGACAATGAAGAACCAATTCGATCCGGCTCGACTGACGGTGGGCTTGGCCGTGGCCATGGCGCTGGGCAACGCGACGGGGTGCTCCAGCGGAGACAACGGCGGTGTTGCGGTGCAGGGCCCGCAGTACCCGCAGGGCGATGGTGGGGAAGATGGCTCGGGTACAGGCGACGATGACCCCGCCCGGGAGCCCGTCGACCCCGACGCCGAGCCGCCGTTCCAAGTGCCCAACGAGGAGGCTCGCCTGCTTCCTTTCCCAGTGCGCATGCACAACCTCGCCCACGTGACGGGGCAGTCGCTCGACCACCCCATGTACGCGGAGCTGTATGAGCTGCGCTACCAGCTGGGGGATCACGATTTCGCCGAGGGGGTGGCCCCCGATCTTCGGTGGTCGGCCGAGCGCATGCAGTACTGGGTCCGCGGCCTCCGGTCGGTGTGCAGCGACCCCCAGACCCAGGCCGCCTACGCTGGCCTGCTCGCCGATCCGCGCCCGATGATGCGCGCCGCCTGGGGGCGCGATCCCGTAGACGAAGAGGTCGAGGCCATCCAGCAATTGCGGGGCCCCGCGGTCCTGCCCGCGGACGAGGCGATGATGACCTGCATTGCCGTCCTCACCGCGCTCGACTTCGTCGCCATCTGACCGTCGGGACACGCGGGGTCGATCGCGTCTCGCCGGTCGCGGTGGGGCGGGGAGCCGATGTGGCCGCGGATCGAGGCCCGGCCTGCCCTCGGGGAGGTAGACTGCGGGTGTCGTCGTCCTGGCGTGAGGTGAGGCGGAGATCAGGAGCGGGCTCGCCTCACGACGACCCACACCACGGCAACGCAGGCGACGAATCCGATCCAACGGGCAATCCCATGCTCGCCTACGGCTCCGCGCCACAACTCATAGCCGAAGAAGGCCCCCGTGAGCCCCGTGACACCGATGGCAAGGTCGGCGGCGAAAGGGCGCCATCGGAGGGCGAGGGGGCGGCCGGGGGAGTCCACGCGGGTGGGTGCCGCGGGGACGATCGCCACGGGCAGCTGTCGGCCGTCGTCGGTCATCGCGGGTCTGCCCGCCGAAGGGAGGGCGAGGGCTCCGGGTCCACGGGGGCCGGTGATCTGCGAGCACTCGACGGGGCGATCCACGGTGGCTCTGCACAGGAAGCCCGCGACGTCGTGCCAGACTCGCCCGAACTCTCCGCGACCGAAACGTGACCCGCTCACCAGCACATCTCGGTGCTCGGCGGGTCGGCTGTCGTCGGCGAAGTGTCCCACGACGTCGAGGTGGTCTGCTGACGCTGCGTGCACCAGTTGCCCCCAGACCTGCGAGAGCGTCGGCACCACGCCGTCGCTGTCGGCCCAGTCCACCGCATCACCGTACGCCGCCGCCACCTCTTGCCAGCGTCCGCGATCGAAGGAGCGCGAACGGTTCGTGGGCGTGCGCGCGGCGATCTGATGCAGCGCCGAGTACAGCGCCGAAGAGGTCTGAGCGGTCGGTCGGGCCCCGGCCCGCACCACGGTGCGAAGGCCGGGACGCGGCGCGCGAGCCAGCACGCAGCCGTAGCGAACCCCGGGGCGGTCGTTGGTGGAAGTATTGAACAACTCGAGGCCCTCGGGTGCCAGCTGGGGCACGAGCGCCTGATCGTCGGCCATGCGCTCGAGCAGTCGCTGCAGCGGTGCCCGCTGATCGTCGGGTATCGCGTCGAGCAGGTCGTCGCGGATCTCCGCCAACGCCCGACCGCCGGGCCCTTTGGAGCGACCGGCGGTGGCGCGGTGGAGCAGCGCTACCAGGCGCTCGGCGAGCCCCAGCGGTATCCGGGTGACTCGCAGCGCCTGCGCGGCGCCTTGCGAACCGAGCCGAAGAATCCGCTGCGCGAGCAAGCCATCGAAGAACGACGCCAGCGGGGTCCCGTGGTGGGGCGTGGCGACGGTCACCAGGCTGCGCACCCGACCGACCACGGTCTCGAGATCGAAGTCCACGGGCAGCGAGACGCCCGGCGTCAGCAGCAGCCGGGCATCCAGCCCTCCGGTGGAGTGTGCGACCAGGTGCACCGGGCCATCGTCGGCATTCGCGTGCGCGTGGATGGCGAGGGCGAGCTGGGTCGCGCGCTCCCGCAGTGATGCGCTCGGGTGGATCTCGACACGCACGATCTTCGGCGACTCGCCGTACCCTCGACAGGCCGCGCTCAGATGCTCGCCGACGCGGCGGAAGTACTCGAACCGCCCCAGGCCGACGAACCCGAGGAAGCCGGGCACCATGAAGACGGTGGAGGATGCAGGCATGGTCGCCGCGAGGGCGCGCATGCTAGCGGAGTTGTGCCGCGGGCTATGCGTCGCTCGCAACGCGCTGGACGCGGGCCTCGAAACACGCACCTGCGTTGGCCAGCGGCGTCTTCGGGGCGCAGGTCGAGTTCTTGGAGTCGCCAACGCTGGGGCGGTGGTGGGCGCTCATGAGGCCGACGCTCGGTTACGACCTTGCTGGGACTGGTGAAGCTCGCTGTGGCCAGCGACGAGCCTGGGATCTCGGCATGGACGAGCGCGACGAGCCTGGCGTGAACCACGGGGGCGCCACGCTCGTTTGGTCCACCGTCGGTGCGGCTGGTCGGAGGCGGGGGTCGGTGGCGGACCCAGCCTACCGAACGCCGCGCAGCCAGAACGCGGCGGACTCTCCGGCCTCGTGCCCGTAGGTCCACGGAGGACCAGAGCCTGGATCGTACTCCTCGATGACCTCGTGATCGGCGTGTGCACCCGGCTCGATCCACTCGCCGTGTTCGACGGGTGCGCCGTAGGTATGGAGGGTGTGTCCGACGACGTCGTCGTTGTGGATTCGAAGCACCTGACCGACACGTACCGTCAAGATGTTCTCTCGGCTGTTCCACGCGCCCGAGCCGGTGCCAGGCTCGATACGAAATTCGACGACCGCATCGTTGCCACAATCGGCGGGAGACCCCGTTGGCTCGACCCCGCCGTCGCTCGGCTCGGCCCCACTTTCATCGGTCTCGATGGGTTCCGCGGCGGTCGTGCTCTCGGCTGAGCCGACGGGCTCGAAGGAGTTCGGCTCGCCCGGGTCTTCATGACACGCCGGGCCCAGCCACGACAGCATCGCCAGCATGAGCGCGAGCCTCCGTGGAGGCCAGATCCCCGTCTTCATCGGTCCCCGAGGTAGTCGCAGATCTCGCTGGCGGCCTGCGGCAGCAGCTCTTGGGGCCTGAGATCATACGCGTACAAGTCGAAGTCGTTGCGGAGCCAGTCGTCGCGCTGTGACCCCCGAAGCTCCCACCAATGATGGAACCACGTGGTGCGAGTGGGCTCGATGGACTGCACTGCGGCAGCCATCTGCTCGTCCGTACGGACGATCTCGTCGAGCACCTGAAACACCACCACGTCGTGCAGGTACGTACTGCCCTGATTCCAGCGGAACCCATCGAAGCCGCTGCCCTCCGCCTCGAACACGGCGTGGTGCAGCTGGAAGTCGTTGGGGCCGTCGAGGCCCAGTTGCTCGAGCACCTCGAACTCGCTTTGGCCTCCTCGTTGGCAGATCGAAGCGTCCAGCAGGGTGTACTTCAACGTGTCCCACCCGGGCGCCTGCGTCATCCGGGTGACCAGGCCGTCGGAGACCGCGACCACCAGCTCGAAGTTGAAGGACGTATAGGCGTAGCCGTAGTCTCGCCCAGGCAGCCACATGACGTTCGATCCATAGTCGTCGTCGAACTCGAGGTGGTGGTAGCGATCGGAGCTGGCTGGGTCCTCGGCGAGCGAGCTCAACATGGCACGCTGACCGCCTGTTAGATGGTTCTCGTCGCTCCCGAACGCACCCGGCCAGTCCGGATAGTTGCCCCAGATCGGCCGGGTCGGGTTGCCGTGGCAGCCCTGGCACGCGTGATCATTGGCGCTGAGCGTGGGGGTTCCGGTCTCGAAGTCGATCAAGCGGTAGATCCACTGACCGGTCTGCTCGTCGAGCTCGGCCATCTCCACCACTTCACGAAGGGGGTCCTCGTGGACGCCGCCGACGGCCATCAAGAATCGGGCGTCGAGGCCGAACATGATGAGCCGCGGGCTTTCCAGATCCGCGAGATGTCGAGAGCGAGTCTGCTCCATCAGCACGTAGTTCTCGCGCATCGAGTCCGGCATGTCGCTCAGCAGATCACCGATGTTGGTGATGTCGTTGGCGACCACGTGGTTGTAGATTCCGCGAACGGTGAGGAACGCATCTCGATTGGGGAGCCCATCTACGGGGTCGTCCCCGGGCTCCGATGGTTCGTCCCCGTCCGTGGGGTCCACTTCTGCGTCCAGCTCTCCTTCGCTATCAGTACCGCCGCCGGTCGGGGGCTCCCCCGAGCACGCTGTCACGAACGAAATCACCAACACCTCGGCAATCAACGATCTCATCATGTCATCAACCTCTCGATCACCCGACGGGTGATGGCAAGACGGGCAACGCTCCCCCAAGCGCACGCTCAGCCGACTGGCGGTGGGCCAATGACCACCGGATCCAGTGCGGCACCCGTCATGTTGGAAAACGCCTTGGCACGGCTCCGACTCGCGACCGCGATTGCGACCTGCGTGCCATCTGTCGAGCTCGATGCTCGGCCCCGCGAGACCCTGGCGGCCGACTGACGTGATGTACGGGTCGGTCCTGAGCAGGGGTGGGTCGTCGAAGCCGGCGACCCGGCGGGAGCCCGGCGACCACGGAAACGAGCGAGCAGCGATACGCGGTCATCGTGTGGGGAGGTAGTGCATCCCGTCCTGCGAAACGGCTCACGGAAAATGCTCGGTGACTCCGCGGTACCGGTCGGTACGGAGTCGACCAAACCGGGCGAGGGCGACGCTGCCCCTGGCGGGGGCGAGTGCCGGGCTGGGTCGGCCACGCCACCGTTGCCGTCTTTGGGGGTGTGTACACGGCCCTCATGCTGGCCGATATCGACTATGAGCCACCGCGGGCCGAGCACCAGGGCTCGCGTGGGGCGGCTACGATCGCGCGGCCGGTGGACCGTTCGTCGGCCAGGCACGGTCCGGCGGGGACTCGCCCGGGGCGTCGGGGGTCGAACCCCCCCGTCGTCGGTCGAGCCGCCGAAGGCTGTCCGGACCGGGACTCCAGGCGCAGGTTCTCGACGTGAGCGGCTGAGCGTTCCGATCGTTTTGAACACTCGACCGCACGGCGGGTGACCTAACTTCGGGCACCGTGACTGACCAACGTGTGACGCGGCAGGAGGCTGTGCGGTGCGAGTACGGAGGATTCGATCGATGGCAGATAGACACC
>JAHZJA010001200.1 GCA_022601155.1 Deltaproteobacteria bacterium
CGCCGACGACCCCGGTGGCGAGGGCTACTTCTACTCGTGGACACCCGCCGAGCTCGCCGCCGTGCTGTCCCCCGGGGACGCGAAGATCGTGGGCAAGGCCTTCGCCGTGACCACGACGGGCGATCGCGAGATCGGTGGCCGCAGCGTCCTGCACCGCCAAGACGACGAGCGCATCGCCGGCGCGTTGTCACTCGATGTGGCCCAGGTCCGTGCCGCCGTCGCCCGAAGCCTCCCGCAGCTGGCTGCGGCCCGCAGACGTCGGGCTCGGCCCGGCATCGACGACAAGGAACTGGTCGCGTGGAACGGCCTGGCGATCATGGCCCTGGCCGACGCCGCCCGCTGGCTCGATGAGCCGCGCTACGCCCAGGCCGCCATCAAGGCCGGCGCCTGGGTGCTCGACACCGCCTGGGATGGCACCACGCTCAGCCGCGGAGTCCGACACGGCCAGTCGCTGGGACCGGGATACCTCGACGATCATGCGCTGGCCGGGCTGGGATTGATCCGGCTCCACGCCGCGACCGGTGATCCAAAGTGGCTGGCGGGGGCACGGCGCCTCGCCGATGCAATCGTCGAGGGCTTCCACGACTCCGAGCGCCACGTCTTCCTTCATACCCGAGCTGCGGCGGCCGGAGACGACGCCGCCCTCCCGATGCGCCTGGCTCCGTTCGACGACAACGCCATGCCCAGCGGCAGTGCGTCGGCGGTGTGGCTGATGCTCGAGCTGGGGGCGATCACAGGGGACGAAGACCTGTATGGGGTCGGCTTCGATGTGCTGTCCCGCGTGGTCACCAGGGCCGAGCAGCGTCCGTACTCGTCCGGATGGATGCTGGCCGCACTCGACCACGCCACCGGACGGCCGCGCGAGGTCGTGATCGCGGGCGACGATGGCGATCCGGTCACCCGTGCGCTGCTGACCGAAGTTGCCGGCACGACCCACGCCCGAATCCTGCCCGTTCGAATCCCCGCCGCAGGCCCTCCTTCGCAGCTGGCCAGCGGTTTCGACGCCCTCGAGGGCAAGAAGGCTCGGGGAGGCCGAGCGACGGCCTACGTCTGCGAGCGGGGCCTGTGCCAAGCACCGACCTCCGATCCCGCGGTGCTCCGCACGCAGCTGCTGGCCGTGAAGGCCACGCCGTCCTCGAAGTGAACGCGGTGCTCCCTGCACGATTGGTGCGGTGAGCCGAAGACGGCGCCTGGTCCCGAGCCGAGCGGTCGCTCTCCGAGCCGAGCGCGCCGCTGCCCACGGCGGCGTCTGACCGCCGACAACGATCCACGGCGCAGCCCCGCTCGTATATTGGTGCGCCCACGAAGCAATCGCGTGGGAACCACCGACCTCCACTCACGACCTGTCGCCGCTTCGGTAATCGACCACACGCAGGTGCTCGAGTGCATGCACCGCCCTCCTCGTGGAAGAGCCCACCGTTTGCGTGCCCCCTCCCGACGCGGGACACTGACCTTCGACGCTCGATGCACCATTTCGTTCGCCTCGCCGTAGGGTGCCTCCTTCCCGTAGCCTGTGCATGCACGGGATCGCAGGTCTACCAGTGTGAAGCGGACGTCGGCTGTGCACTCGACGGCAGCGCAGGCGTCTGCCAACCCAACGGGTACTGCAGCTTCGACGACCCATCATGCGACTCCGGTCAGCGCTATGGCGAGTACGCCCCGCAGGCCGTCGCACAGACCTGCGTACCCATCGTCGAAGACACCGACGACCCGAGCTCCGACGTCACCACCACGCACGCGGGCTCGACGGGCCCGTCGGTCGACTCCGGCTCCGTCCTGACCGGATCGAGCTCGGACGACGGACGGCCTCCACCCCCTCCGGCCACGACCGGCGACTCCAGCTCGACGGGCTCGGCGACCAGCGCGGCCGACACCGGACCGCCGCCCTGCTCGGTGTTCGCGGACGACTTCGAGGACGGGGTGATCGATCCCCTGTGGAACGTCGCGCAGCCGGAGAACTCGACCGAGATCCGCGGTCAGTTGATGATGTCGAACACCCCGGCCAACACCACCGATGCCACCGGGATCCAGCTGTTCGACGTCGATGTGAGCGCGGCCACGATCGCCGTGGAGCTGGGCATCCTGCCTACTGATCCCGTCTCGCAGATCTCGCTCATCCTCCTCACACGGCAGCTCCATCGGATGAGCATGGTGGTGAGCCCCACCACCCTCGGGCTGCGCCAGGGTGCGGCGAGCCAGGACGAGGACACCTTGCTGGCCGTGCCGTTCGATCCGATCGACCACCGCTGGCTCCGCTTCGAGACCGCCGAGCCCATGATCTCGTTCCAGGCCTCCCCCGACGGACTGGTGTGGACCAACCTGCTCACCGTCGACATGCCCGCCGGGTGGTCGTTGGTGCAGGGCCGGGTCGACATCCTCACGACCAACTGGAACCCGCTGCTCCGCAGCGACACCGTCTCGGTCGAGAGCTTCGCGTGGGGCTGCGGGCCGTAGGCTGCTAGACTTCGGGCGCGGGACGAATGCGGGGGCATCGGATCCACGGGATCGGGAGGATCTCAATCACGTCGGGCATGCTGCTGCTTGCGGCATGCCCTGGTGAGTCGCCGTCGCTGGGAGGTGGTGGCGGGTCCGACGGCACGAGTACGAGCTCGGCGCAGACGTCCGCTCCCGACGGTACGGGGAGCACGGGCATGCAGAGCCCGACGTGCAGCGACTACATGGCGTGCCTTGCTGTCGCGCTGCCCGACCAAATTCCGATCGACGCGCCGCGGTACGGGCCACAAGGCAGCTGCTGGGCCGAGCCCGCCATGGCGACCGAGTGCACGATCGTGTGCGCATCGCGAACCGAGAGCCTGTGCCCCAGCGGCGATACGGCGGGCGGCACGGGCAACGAGGAGCCGCTGTGCTCGATCGACGCGGTGCTGCCCGGTGCCCCCAACCCCATCGAGGCCGGGGATGGCGTGGGGCAGCTTCCGGTGGAGATCGGCGAGATCCTCGAGGCCAACTGCGGATGCCACTACGTCGACGGCGACCGCCTCGACCGTGAGATTCCAGCGTATTTCGGCGCCCTCGCCATCGCGACCTGGGCCGATTTCCACGCGCCGTTCATGGGCCAACCCACGTGGCAGCGTGTCCGGGTAAGGGCAATCGACGAGCTGAACATGCCGCCGACCTACTTCTGTGGAGAGGCGGTATTCGGATCGCTGAACGTCTCCGACTACGTGCTGCTGCGCGATTGGCTGGATGCCAGCGCCCCGGACGCCGCACGGTGGAACCGCTGAGTGCCCACCGGAGCCCGCCTCCACGACAACGACGAGCGGTTGGTGAGAAATCGCGGCTTTGGCGGGACCGGAAAGAACGGGGTGTGTTGGTGTCCTACGTGGCGGGCAGGGGAACCGACGCGGGTGCGTTTGATTCGTCGCGATCGGCCAGAGACACTGAGCCGGGGTGGCGGGTACGGTCCCAGACCTCCAGGGGACGAAGGACGACTATGAAGCGCTTTTGGCTTTTTTCCGGGCTGTTGGGTTTGGCGGGCGGACTCGCCTTGGCATGCGGCGAGGAGCCGACATCGACGGACGGCTGCGTAGGCGGACAGCAGGTTGCCTGCGCCTGCCCGGGCGGTGACAGCGGCGTCCAGGTGTGTGATGCCTCGGGCTCGTTCTTCGGACCGTGCCAGTGCGGGGACGCCACGGGCGGCGGCGGCGAGACCGAGGGCGACACCGACGTGGTGACCGGCGGCGAGAGCAACACCGCGGGTGACGAGACGGCCGGCCAGTGCGGCAACGGCATCGAAGACCCGTTCGAGTGCGAGGTGGGCGACCCAGCCTACTGCCCCGACGACTGCATGTCCGACACCGCCGACGACACGACCGGCAGCCCCGACAGCTGCACGTCGCAGCCGACCTTCGTGGCCATGGTCCCGCCCCAGCCTTCGCGGTGGGTGAGCGGAGCGCTGGTCGGTTTTGCCGCCGGGCAGGACCTGTGCCGGCAGACCGCCACCAACCTGGGCGTTCCCGATCCGATGGAGGTCACGGTGTGCACCTACGCGCAGGTGGTCCAAGCGGAAAATGCAGGCGAGCTCGCCGCGGTTCCGGCCGGCACCACCGCATGGCTCCACCGACTGACCGTCGCCGACATTGCAGGGGTCCCGACCGCGCCTGGCGTCGGCGGACGCTGCCAAGACTGGGTCTACGAGACCAACCACATCGCAGACGGTGAGCACGTCGACTTCGCAGCCGGCGGCGCGGCGACCTACAACCTCGACGCAGACACGTTCTTCGACGGGGTCGACACCACGCACACCCAGCCGGGTGTGCTCGAGTGTGGATCGATGTCGCGCTCGATCATGTGCTGCAACCCGGTATGCGAGTTGACCGGCTGATCTCGGCCCGGGCCCGCACGATCGCCCCGGCGGCAGCGCTGTTGCTGCTGGCCGTCGGTGGCGAAGATTCCGTGCCGTGGCCCGACGGCGATCCCCCCGCAGACGCCGAGATCGCCGCCCAGATCGACGATGCGATCGGGTTGTTCGAGCTCGAGCGGGCCGAGGAGTATCTGGAGGCGCTGGAGAAGGGCGAAGACGCCGAGCACTTCTTCGTCCTTCAAGAAGACATCGACGAGGGATTTTGGAGCCTCGACCAGCTGTTCATTCGCGGCGACGCCCTGTTCGGCCACGAGTTTCGGGCCGACGATGGCTTCGGGGACGAGGACGTCCCCGTCGCGATGCAGCGGGTGCACCAGGGCCGACGCGGCGGCCGTGATGCGTTCTCCTGCGCGGCGTGCCACTCCTTGGGGGGTGCGGACGGAGCCGGGTCGGGCCCCCAAAATGCCCATCTGCGGGGCGACGGATCGAAGCTGAGCTCCACGGTCGTCCGCAACCCGCCCGCGGCCATCGGCCTGGGCTTCGTGCAGGCGCTCGCCCGCGAGATGACGCTCGAGCTCCAGCTCCTGCGCGATGACGCCGTCGCGCAGGCGCAGCAGAGCGACCAGTCCGTCGTGGTCGCGCTGCAGACCAAGGAGGTCGACTTCGGCACGCTCACCGTGGCCCCCGACGGAAGCCTCGACACGTCGGAGGTGCGCGGCATCGATGCGGACCTCGTGGTCAAGCCCTTTGGGTGGAAGGGCAACGTCGCCACCTTGCGACGCTCCATCGAAGACGCGGCCCTGGTCCACTTTGGGATTCAGTCGCATGTGCTCGCGCTGGGCCATCAGCAGCAGCCCGACCCCGAGCGGCTGGGTACGGGACCCGACTGGTTCGACCCCGATGGGGACGGCCACGCGCGCGAGCTGGAGGAGGGCACGCTCACCGCCACCGCGGTGTACTTGGCGATGCTCGAGGCGCCGCAGATCATCCCGCCCCACGACCCTGGGCTGCGCGACCGCTGGGCCCACGGCAGCGCGCTGTTCGATGTTGTGGGCTGTGCACAGTGCCATGTGCGACAGCTACCCTTGCTGAGCCCAATCTGGCGCGAGCGCTCCGACACCACCAACGCCGAGCCCGTGGTCATCAATCTGCTGACCGATGGTGAGCACCCCAAGGCGGGTGCGCGCGTGCAGCTGTTCAGCGATCTGCGTCGGCACGACATGGGCCCCGAGCTGTCCGACGACCACGAGCAGCCAGCCGATGCGATTGCCCCGGCCACGTTCCTCACTCGACCGCTGTGGGGCTTGGCCGAGTCTCCCCCTTATCTGCACGACGGGCGCGCGACCACCATTGTCGAGGCGATCATCGCCCACGGCGGTGAAGCCGAGGCCTCGCGGGATGCCTTCGTCACGCTCCCGCCGGAGGACCAGGCCGATCTGCACGTCTTTCTGCTCTCGCTGTCGCGTGCCCCACGATTGCGGGTGCCCCTATGAGACCGGCCATCCCCTACCTCGGGGCAA
The DNA here is from genome assembly GCA_022601155.1 of Deltaproteobacteria bacterium. GTDB lineage: Bacteria > Myxococcota_A > Polyangia > Nannocystales > Nannocystaceae > Paraliomyxa. Next base: position 5,842 of record JAHZJA010001200.1, read on the forward strand.
CGCTGGCCGTTGCGCTCGCGGCCGGCTGCAACAGCCGCGAGGGAGACTCGAGCTCGGGCGTCACGCGTCAGTCGGCGCAGGTCCTGGGCACCATCGCGCGTGATCCTCCCGAGGACGATCTCGCGGAGGCCCGCGAAGCCCTGCGCATGGATGCATGGCGTCGCGAGCAGCGATTCCTCGACGCCGTCGATCCCGGGCACCTGTTCCGCAGCAGCCGGGTGCGCCAGGTGGAGATCGACAACAGCCTGTGGAGTATCGACGAGCTGTACCAGCTGGGCGGTCAGCTGTTCACCCTGCATTTTTCGTCGGCGGTGGGCATGGGCGCAGGCGACATGCAGCCGCTGCAGCGATTCCACGAAGGACGCCGCGGAGGACCCGACGCCACGCGCTGCGCCTCGTGCCACTGGCGGGGAGGCCTCGCGGGGGCCGGAGGTGCAGCCGACAACGCCATCCTTCGAGGCGATGGCGACACGGAGTCGAGCCATCTTCCACGCAACCCACCGTCGCTCGCCGGTCTCGGAGTGCAGGCGCTGGTCGCCCAAGAGATGACCGCCGAGCTGCGGGCCACGCAGGACGAAGCGCTCGCCTTCGCCGCC
>JAHZJA010001201.1 GCA_022601155.1 Deltaproteobacteria bacterium
CGATGGACGAGCCTGCTCCCGAGGCCGCCTACGACGATGACATGGCGGAGGAACTCTCCATGGCACCTCCCCGCGATTCGCCGCGCAGGTCGGTGCGGTCTCGCAGCCGTCGCCGCGACCGCGCCTCCAACCGAACCCCATCACGATGTGAGCGGGTGTGCGGGCTGGCCGAAGCCACGTGCGATCTGGAGACACAGATCTGCGAGCTGGCCACGCAGCACCCCGACGAGCCCCGCTACGAGACCGCCTGCATCCGAGCCGAGCAACAGTGCGTTGCGGCCGACGATGCCTGTCGCCGCTGCGAAGAGTGATCGGACCGGCCCTCAGCCGGTCACCGACATCTGCTCGCGGAGCGCCGCCGCCCAGCGATCCAGATTGCCAACGGTCGTCTCGAGTTCATCGGTCGACCGCGCGAGCTTGCCGAGTTCTTGCTTGAGCAGCTGCTTGGCGCGCCGCACCCGTCCGCGCACCGTCCCCTCGGGAACTCCGAGCACGGTGGCCGTCTGCGAGGCGGACATCTCCTCCCAGTAGTACAGCTCGAGCACCACCTGGCTATCGAGGGGAATCCGGCGCAACGCCTCGAGCAACAGCCGTTCTTCTCGACGCTTGCCGACGATCGTCGACGGCCCGGCACCAGCATCCACCGCGGAGTTCTTGCCGAAGTCGAGCGCCTCGGGCTCGCGTCGCTGCGCCCGGTAATGGTCGCGTAGGAGATTGTGCGCAACGCCGAACAGGTACGTTCGAAAGCTGGAGTCGTTGCGAAACCGCTCGCGCCCCTCGACGCAGGCCATGAAGGTCTGCTGAACGAGGTCCTCGAGCCCGTCGCCCACCTTGTTGCGGAAGAACCGATGAATGGTGCCGAAGTGCCGGTTGAACAGGCTATCGCCCGCCTCCAGATCGCCCCCTCGCCAGGCTGCGAGCAGCTCGAGGTCTGTCGGCACCGCTGGCATCCTACCAGCCCGTCGCCCATGGCGCCGCGTCATGACCGCGGCCTGCGGCGAAGGGACGCGGCCGCATCGATCCATCGGGTGCACGCAGCCGTGGATCTTCGGTCGTCAGTCCGACCGCGCGAGTTACGCCATCGCTGGGCAAGGGGTCACCCGCTGGCTTCGAGCCAGGCATTGATCTCGGCCAATTGGCCCGAGTCCGGCTGAGCCTCGATCAGCGCATCCCGAGCGCTCACGGCGAGCGCCCGCGCCCGCTTGCGATCGGTTTGTGCGACGGCGGTCGCGAGGTTCCATCGGGTGCACGCTTGCTGAGCGCGATCCAGCTTCGACATCGCACTGGAGTCGGTCCAGTGGTCGAGCGCCTGCTCGAACAACCGCACCGCATCCGCCCGACGACCGCGATGGAGCGCGACCCGTCCCTGCGCACGTAGAAGCCCGACGCGGATCGTCTCGTATTTGATGGCAGCTTCGCGGCTCAACGCCGACCCGAGCTCCTCGACCTCGTGCTCGGCCTCGTCCCATCGTTCGAGGAACAGCAGCGCCTTGACCAACGCGAACCGCGTGTACAAGGCCTGCTCCATGTAGCGCGACGCGACGTTCCCTCTCGCGACGATCTGCAGCGACTCGCGGTAGTACTCCACCGCCTCTGCGTCACCGAAGTCGCGCTGCGCCAGCATCCCGAGCACAGCCAGCGCATCGAGCCGGGGACCGCGATCGGCATCCTCGGCCTCGGTGAGCGACAGAACCTTCTGAGCGCGGCGCTTGGCTTCTTCCCAGCGCTGGTCACTCATCGCAATCGATGCAAGGGCGTTGTTGACGACGATCAAGGCCAGCGCTCGTTCGCCCGCCCACGCGATGATCAGCTGCTCGCCCTCGAGGAAGCGCTCGCGTGCCTCCTCGACGCGGCCCGCAGAATAGAGATCGATCGCGACGTCGACGACGACGTCGGCGACATGCGGGTGGTCCTCGCCGTAGATGCGCACCAACGTCGCGCGGGCCTCGGTGTAGTGCTGCTGCGCCTCGTCGTGTCGCCCCGCCGTCCCGAGCATGTTGGCCAGGCTCAGCAGCGCATCGGTCGTCTTGGGGTGAAGCGGTCCCAGCTGCTCGCTGTATCCATCGACGGCAGCTTGCTGAAGTTCGATCGCCTCGTCGAAACGCTTCGCCCAACGAGCCACATACGCGCGGGCCGCCCCGAGGTCCAAGGCGAGCTCGGCGGGCTCACCCAGGCGGCGGAGCTTGGCCGCCGCGCGCTGGATGCAGCGCTCGGCCACGTCGTTGTTCCCCACGAACGCGTGTCGCCGCGCCAGCTCGGTCCAGGCGCTCGCGCCGACCTCGTCGGAGCCCGCCGCCTCGGCGACATCCACCGTTTGTTCGAACAGCTCGAGCGCCGCGGGATAGGCCTTGGCCCGCGATTGAATGAAGCCCTCGCCGAGCAGCGCCGCCGCTTCCATGTCGGCCACGTCTTGCTCCCGAGCGTGGCGCGCGACATCCGCTGCCATCGTCAGTGCGAGATCGTAGCGACCCGCCTTGTACTCGGCCTTGGCCTGCGCCAGCGCGACCCGCAGCTCCCTCCGCACCGGGTCGAGCAGGGCCTCGGCGCGCGCATGGTTGGGCTCGTCGCACTCAGCCACGGACGACAGCTCCAGCACGGCCCGGGATGCCTGGCGAATGCTGCGGGGGTCGGCCTCGGCGAACACCGCCGTCAGGGCACCCAGCTCGGCGCGGCGCTCGAGCAGACACGCAACCCGCAAGTCGTGCATCTGCGCCGACTGCTCCTGCCGTACATGATGGGCCTCGCACGCGTCCAAGCGCGTGGCTGTCCAGTGCTCGGCGTAGTCTTGGAGACCTTCGTGGATGCGGCCCTGGACCTCGGCGGCCCCTGGGACCGCACTGTTGGCGAAGGCGGCCTCCACTTGGGCTTGCCGTGCTCCACTCCACGCATCACCGATCGCATCACTGAAGTCCGGGCACGGAGCATCCGCGCTCAGCAACAGTGCGCTCACTCCGGCTGCGATCACGGCACCACCCCCGAACACCCGCCAGCGCAAGCCCCGACGAACCGTCGACAGCTCGGCCAGCAGCTCGTCCATCGACGGGAAGCGCTGCGCGGGATGGGTGGACAGCCCGCGCATCACCGCACGCACGATGCGGTTGGGGACCTTCGCATTGCGGGGCGGTGGCTGCACGTGGCCCTCGGTCACGGCCAGCAGCACCTCGGCCGTGCTGCGACCCCGATGGGGACGACGACCGAACAATGCTTCGTAGAGCGAGGCGCAAAAGCTGTATTGGTCGCTGCGCGCGTCGACGGGGTCGTGACGCGCCTGCTCGGGCGACATATAGGCGGGGGTTCCCATGATCTCCCCCGTCTGCGTGAGCTCGACCGACAGCAGCTCGTCACCCGACTCGCGCTCCGCCTCGGGAAATCGGGTGCGCTCGGCCGCACGAGCCAAGCCGAAGTCGACCACACGCACGCGACCGTCTGCCCCCAGCAGCAGGTTGGCGGGCTTGAAGTCGCGGTGAATGATCCCCTCACGGTGTGCCGCCGCCAGACCACGGCCGGCCTCCATGAAGTGCTGCAGCGTCTGTGGCCACGGGTGGGGACCATCGAGCAACCACGAGCGCAGCGTGTCGCCCGACAGGAACTCCATGGCCAGGAACACCCGGTCGTCGAAGGTACCGACCTCGTAGATCTGCACGACGTTGGGGTGGGACAGCTTGGCGAGTGCTTGCGCCTCGCGGAGCAGTCGCCCCTTCCCCACCGAGGCATCCTCACCTCGGGCCGACCTCAGTAGCTTGACGGCAACGCGGCGATCGAGCTGCTGGTCGTAGGCCGCATAGACGACACCCATCCCACCCGAGCCGACCGTCTCCAACACCGCAAACCGGCCGATGGTTATCGGTGCAGCATCGACCCCGAACATCCGCGCCCGCAGCCGGTTGCGCAGACGCTGACTTTCGAAGTCGAGATCCTTGTCGCCGGCCGCTTTGAGCAGGCGCTGCGATTCGAGCGTCGCAGACTCCTCGGACGGCGACTCGGAGTGGGTGTCGAAGGCGGACATCGTCGTTGCCGGGCGGTCGAGCTGGCCTACCGCACGAGCCAGCTCGGACTCAGGTGCTGTGCACGATGCGGATCGGAATCCGCGTGGGCACATCGTTGGAACCAGCCTTGGAGATCTTCAGGGTCCCCAGTGTATCGGGATCGCCCGGATTGGCTGGAGCCGGAACGTCGAAAACCAACGCCTGCCCGGCGCCCGGAGTGTTGCACCACCCCGTCGGCTCGCCGACGAGCTGATCGCTGGTGGTCAGAGGCTCGAAACTAACCTCGACGGTGGAGGGGGCGGTCGAACCGCTGACGGTTCGGACCAGCTCGGTGCCCGAATCGGGGCCCGCGAAGATGAGACGCATATCCGGCTCCTGGGGGTTGGTGGCCGTTCGGATACGAAGGCGGTTGGGGATGGTACGAGAGGGGGTCCGAGAGTCGGCAGGCATGGAGGCGACCTGTTGGGAGGCGCTGCGAGAGCGTCGAGGAGGTTGAATCGTCATGGCCCGCACCCACGGTCAACAGACTCGGCATTAGTGTGAAAGAGGCGCAAACCGATCATGAAATCGCTCACGAATTGTGAGTCCAGCGTAGCGAGAATTTCCTCGACCTGCGCGATATCGAGCACAACCACCAATGACCCGAGATCATTGCTCAATCTCACAAGCACGGCAGCGCTCCGGAAGAGAAAACCCGACGCAAACCCCGTTGGTGACCCGTTTGGGGCAAAAAAAGCGTGATCGGTTGAGAGCTCGTTTCCACTACCTCTTTCAGTGGCCGGCCCTCGGGTCGGCTGTCTTGCCCCCACCCCGATGTTGGCTCCGACGCATCTACAGGTGACACGGCCGCGGCCTCCAGGCCCGGGGCACAGCTCGATCCATGCCTCCACCCCAAGCCCCACCATCGAAGCCGTTCGCATGCAGAGTGCGATGGTTCGTGCGGGCCGAACGGTGCTGGCCAGGGTCGACATCGCGGGCGGTGACGCCTCGCAGCTGCACTGTATCGCGAGCTCCCCCGGCTTCGCGATCGAGTGGACTCCTCGGGCCTGCAAGCCCGGGCATGTCGTCGTTGCACTGCGAGTGATTCGTACCGCCACCACGCGAACCAGGCTGTGCCTCGTGCGCTTCCGTCTTGGAAGTTCATCCGCCGCGGCGTCGATTACGGTCGTCGACGACTAGCCGGTCCTGTCGAAGCGTCTTCGCTGCCACCATCTCGTCCGGCTCCGGTCCACGAGCCCCGCCTACCTGGCTCGTGGATCGGGCGCCGGAGTTCTCCGTGCGGCGCCACCCGCAGGGCCGTGCGACAATCGCAACCCTGATGAAGCCTGCAACCCTGCGCCGCGGTGACCGGGGCGAGAGCGTTCGAAGGCTGCAGCAAGACCTCGGCGAGGCCGGGCATCGGGTGCCAACCGACGGGATCTACGGCGCCAAGACCCAGGCCGCCGTCGCAGCCCTATTGCGCGAACGGGGCCAGTCGGGCGACGGATCCGAGTTCACGCCCAACACCGTGATCGAGACCATGGATGGGACCAAGGTCGAGGTGACTCGCACCCACGGCGAGCCGTTCACGGCCCCCAAACACTGGGCGCCTCCATCCCCGCAACACGATTCCTCCACGGAGAGAGCCTCCGCCGACAACGCCCCCGCCAACAAGGCCTCTAGGGAGAACGCCTCCACCAACAACGCCTCGACGGACAGGGCCTCGGCCGACAACGCCCCCGCCAACAAGGCCTCCACCAACGACGCCTCCAGTAGCTGGCGCCCGCCCACCGTCGATCCTGCCTCCAGCGCCCAGCGAGCATCCGAGGACAGCCCCGCGTGGACGGCCGTCATCGACGGCGCGCCCATGTCCGATCCGCAGGCCCAGCCCGAGGCCGAGGCACCCGCCCAAGACGAGCCGCGGAGCACGATCGACGAGACCCGCCCCCGGGGTCCCGCCATCCCGGGTATTCGCGCGGACATCGACCACGGGGTCGATTGTCTGGGCGTGGAGGACGAGGCCAAGGCCTTCGCTCGCATCATCGCGTCACGACGTACCGGTACGCCGCTGTCCATCGGGCTGTTCGGCGACTGGGGATCGGGCAAGAGCTTCTTCCTCGGCCTGCTGCAGCAGCAGCTCACAGCCCGATGCACCGCCTTCGACCGCCGCATTGCCTCCCATGACGACGAGGCCCAGCGCACAGCGCTGCACGGGCGGTGGCACGGGGGCATCGCCCAGATCACCTTCAACGCCTGGCACTACGCCGAGCCCAACCTGTGGGCCAGCCTGGTCACCCGGGTGTTCGATGGGCTCGCCGAGATCGTCAATCCCGCCGAGCCCATCCGCGACACGCGAGCCCGGCTGCTGGCCGAGGTGTCCGAAGGCAAGCAGCGAAGAGAACAAGCCGAGCGCACCATCCAGACGGCGACCGATGCCCTCGCGCGAGCCTCGGCGGAGCGGGATCGAGAGCAGAGCCGGTTGGATGACCTTCGCGAGCAGCTGGCCGTGGTCGAGGTGGTCACCGACGACGATGCGACGACCGACGACGATGCGACGGCCGACGACGGCGATCCCCCCGTGAAGGTCGGCACGGCGGCCGGGAAGCTCCGCGTGACCGTGCGGTGGGTCTGGTCTCGCGGACGGTGGACTCGCATCGCACTGGTCGCCTCGGTCGTGCTGATCGTGGTGGCCTGTGTACTGGGCTTGGGCCAGGTACTCGGTTGGTTCGATCTGGCACCAGCCCTTCCCTTCGTCACCGGGGCCACCGGGGTGCTGGGCGGTGTGGTCAGCACCGCGGCTGCATGGTGGACGCTCATCAAGCCCAAGCTCGACAAGGCCCAGGCCGCCCACAAGGCGCTCGTCAGCAGCCGCGAGGGCATGGAAGGCTTCCTGTCGAAGGCCGCCGACGACCTCCTCGAGCCCAGCATCGACGCGCTGGGTGTCGCCCGTCTGCGCATGGAACGAGCCGTCGCCAGCCTCGAGAACGCGCGCATGGCCGCGCAGGAGGCCACCACGCAGCTGGCCAGTGCCCGACGCGAGATCCAGCAGCTCGATGCCGGCCGGCGCTTCTACGCCTTCGTTCAAGAGCGAGACGACAGCGACGACTACCGCAAGCACCTGGGCCTGGTCTCCCTCATCCGCGAAGACTTCGAGCGCCTCGAGACCATCCTCGCCCGTATCCAAGACGAGGGCACCAAGCTCGACGGCAGCACGCCGATCTCCCGCATCGTCCTTTATATCGACGACCTCGACCGCTGCGACCCCGAGCGCGTGGTCGAGGTGCTCCAAGCCGTGCACCTGCTGCTCGCCACGCCGATCTTCGTGGTGGTGGTCGCGGTCGACGTCCGATGGCTACGACGGTCGCTCACCCTGCACTACGACCGTCTGCTGCGAACGGAGGCCGGCCACCAGCACGGTCCGGCCGACGAAGGACGACCCACCCCCAAGAACTATCTGGAGAAGATCTTTCAGGTCCCCTTCTCGCTGCGGCCGATGGGTGCCGAGGGATTCTCCGCCCTCGTCCGGGACACGATTCGCGCCAACACGCCCAGCGGCATCGTCTCTGTTCCCGGCCCCGCCCGCTCGGAGGGCGAGACCCAGGCCGACACACCGCAGGGCGAGCCGGGCCAAGCGCCCGAGGCTCCCGCGGACTCCGATGCGCTGGACCTCGGCGAGCTGGACACCGATGCCGTCGTCACCCTCGAGGATGCCGAGATCGAGCTGCTCGAGTCGCTGCACGCGGTCATCGACACCCCTCGGCTGGCCAAGGCCCTGGTCAACACCTACCGCCTGCTCCGCGCCGAGATCACCCCCGAAGAGCTCGGGGTCTACCTCTCCGAGAAGCTGTACCTCGGCGTGCGGGTGTTGCTCGCGATCCAGGTCGGCCGCTCCGACGAGGCGCGGGAGTTGTTCGAATCGCTGCGAGCAGACCCGACGCTGTGGACGAACAACCTGGGCAGTACCCTGCAGGCGTTGGCCGACAGTGGCCAGGGCAGCGGCCGCCCGCTGCGGTGGCGGGCGCTGCTGGAGGCCGTGCAAGAGATCGATGCCCACGAGGTCCCGGTGATCCCATTGCTCGAGTGGCTGCCCCGGATTCGTCGGTTCTCGTTCAACCCTTGGCCCACACACTGAGCCGTTTTCCTACATCACATCGTGCTCCGGCGTTCGGATCGAACGGTTGACTGGGTCACACGATCGGTGAACGACCCGACCGCATCACGCCTCCCTCCTGCGAGTTCCGCACAGCCGATGGCATCGAGCGAGCAGCATGTTCGGATGTTGCGTACCACTACTGTATCGACGTCGCGGCTCCACGAGCGACGATGATTCGATGGTAGTCCGGACGATGCCTCGATCTCCGGCAACGTGCGCACCATGAGCCGGTCGGGATCGGCCTCCGATTTTTTGAAGGCCCGGCGCCCGGAGGGAACAACGATGCAGCGTGGTGTCGCGGGCCGAGTGCCCCTCGCTCGACCGACAGGTCCTTGACGGATCCGGCGCGCCTCCCATGCTGGGTTCGTAGTCGTTCAGCGCGCCAGTCGGCTCGATGTGCGACGACGTCCTCCCCACGCCATGTGCTCCCAGGTCGCCCGGCCATTGGTCGGCGGCCTCGCCCATCATCGTCCTTTCACGCGAGAAGCAACGAGGCTCGAGTCGCGCGCAGCGACTGGGGCTCGCGGCTTCCCTTCGTGAGGGCATTTACAGACGAAGGTCCGAACCAATGAACCGACATAGCCTCGTCCGGTCCCTGCCTTGGGCTCTTGCCTCTCTCGTCATTCCCATGTCCTCGGCAACGGTGACGGCAGAAGAAACCGATCTCACCCAGACCCCAAACCCGGAAAACGCCGGCATCCACAAGTCGTTCACCGAGCAGGTCGGGGCAGGACGGGGCTCGGTCGACGAGCCCGACTCTTCGAGGTTCATCATCGCCCGTGACCCCGCCCGTGCGATCCGGCGCGGTCGCAACCTGTTCCAGCGCAAGTTCCGGCTCGCCGAAGGGCTCGGGCCCCGTACCGACGACGGGATCGGTGACATCGCGGCCGACGCTTCGCTGGGCGCAGGCCTGGCCGACAGCTGTGCCGCGTGCCACGGGCGCCCGCGCGGCTCGGCCGGGTTTGGTGGCGACGTCTTCACCCGCCCCGACAGCCGCGACGCCCCCCACCTGTTCGGGCTCGGGCTGCAGGAGATGCTGGCCGACGAGATCACCGGGCAGCTGCGGGCACAGCGAGACGAGGCCGTCGACCAAGCCCTCGCGACGGGTCCCGTGGTCGTTGACCTCGTCGCCAAGGGCGTGCACTACGGCACACTGTCGGTCGACGGCAACGGCAACGTCGACACATCGGGCATCGAGGGCGTCGACGACGATCTTCGCGTCCGCCCGTTCTTTGCCGAGGGCAGCACGATCTCGATGCGGGAGTTCATCGTGGGTGCCTTCAACGCCGAGATGGGGCTCGAGTCTCCCGACCCCGACGTCGCCGCTGCGGCCGCAGGGCAGTGGGTCGTGACCCCCTCGGGGATGGTGCTCGACGGCACCGCGGACGCCATCGAAGACGCTCCCGTCCACGGCATCCTCGAAGACTCCGACGACGACGGCGTCGCCAACGAGATCCCCCCCGCGGTGGTCGACTTCATGGAGTTCTACCTGCTCAACTACTTCAAGCCGGGCCGGTATGAGCCCACCACCCAGGCACTGCTCGGCCGCATCACCATGCTGTTGGTGATGAGGATACTGGTACTCCTGCTCGGCGTTATCCTGTGCGGAAACGCAAACCTCCTGTCCGATTTATGGAAGAGGGATATCAGTGACTATTGTAG
>JAHZJA010001202.1 GCA_022601155.1 Deltaproteobacteria bacterium
CCGTTGACCACGTAGTCCGTGCGCTGCTCCACGTGGATGAGGTGGCCGCCTTGGTGCACCTCCACCTGGTGCGGGAGCCGCCAGCCGCCCACCCACTGCCACTGGCTGAAGCCGACCTCCACCGCAACGTCGCGCATCAACCGGTCGTTCTCCTGGGTGAGCACCCGCTTGACCGATGGACCCGCAGGGCCGACGAGCGCGACCTCGACGGTGATGGGGGCGACGGTGTCGTCCAGCTCGAGCACCAACAGCAGCGACTGGCCGTCGAACCCGAAGTGGGCTCCGAGCAAGATCCCGGGGTCGGCGGCAACCTCGGACAACAGCAGCGTGGGATTGAGCAGCCTCTGGTTGCGGCGCAGCGCCGCAACGCGGTCGGAGGTCATCGCCCCCAGCGGCCCCAGAACGCTGGCGCCCTCCGCAACACCAACGTTGCCGTCGATGCGCTCGATCTGGTCGACGATGAAGCCGGGAGCCGGCGTCGCGCCCTGACGATCGATTCGAATGCGGTCGCCGCCGACGTCCTGGATGATGTCGAGCTCGAACTCGGTGCGGGGAAACGAGGGGGCCAGATCGCCAGGCAGGACCCCTTGATTGGGGGGATCGGTGAAGCCTTCGGCGTGATAGGCCAGGGTCTGGATCGACCCGGCGCTGGAGGCGGTGCCCAATGCCGCGGTGAGGTGCTCGGACACCTCGTCGGCAGACACGGCAACATCAGACGGGTCGCTCGCAGCGCCGTCACGGGGCTCGCCAGGGTCGCAGGCGAGCATGGTCAACAGGGGGACGAGCACGACCGCTCGCCGCGAATACGCGTCGGTGAAGGAAAGCATGGGGGTTGTCTCCGCAGCGGTGAAAGTGGACCGACCGCCGTCCACCACAACGTGGAGCGACACGGGCTCCTCGACCATGACGATCACGGCAACCGCATCGTTGACCCCGATGCATGTAACTCCGACCCGCGGCGCAGTTCCGCCCCCGACTGCCTCACGCGCACGCCAAGCGTAGCTACGGCCGGGCAAGCCGCCGTGGAAAGTCGGCGGGCAGTGCCATGGGATCGGAGCGACCGAGCATCTCCATCTCGAGCAATCGCCCCAGCGCGTGGAGCTGCTGCGGTGGGCCCAGCGCGCAGACCGGACCCATGCGGCGCAGCAACAGCTCGAGCGCCTCGCGGTGAGGGCTGCCGGACCCCGTCGGCCGCCGATGCTCGGTGGCGAGCGATCGACACGCCTGGTAGAGCGCCAGCGCGGGCGAAGGGCTCCACGCGATGCCGGCCAGATACCCCGAGACCTCGGTGCGTGCCTGGACCCCCATCGCCTCTGGGCACGAGACGCAGTCCAGCGGCTGTTCGAACCCGTCGACCGTCGCCGCATCGGCGAGGTGCCGCGCCTCGTGAATCGCGACGTGCTGCGCCCCCCAGGCGACCAGAACATCCAGTGCCGGCTCGAGGCCGGGCACCGCGGACAGTGAGGCGGATGCCTCGCGCAGCACCTCGACCTCGGCGGTGGTGATCCCCGGGCACCATCGCGTGGCGTGACGCTCGGCGATGGCCTCGAGATTGGCGAGACGGTCGGTGGGAAACCCGAGCGGCGGCACGTCATTGATGCGAAAGCCGCTGCTGCACGACACGCGACGGTCGGCGATGGCATCGAGGGTCTTGGTGATCCGCCAGCGGGCACCCGCCGACGCCTGCAGGCGCTCGAAATCCTCGGGCGGGAGCTGGGCCTCCGCCTCGGCCCGCAGCGCCGCGCCGAACCGCGAGCGAGTGGCCGGACTCAGCTCGGCCCACGGGTCCAACAGCGGCCACACTTCCGCGAGCGTGAAGTCGCGAAGACGATCGACGACGACCACCGCCCCGTCGTGGCCGGCCGCCCCGAGGTAGGCCTCGCGCAGGTTCATGTGGTCGACCCGCGAGATCACGCGGACCCGATGCGCACTGGTGCCGACCGCCACCGCAGCATCGGCATGCACATGGTAGATGCCCGCCGTGAATGCAGGGCCGAACCGCGTGCCCAGCACCGACAGCTGCACGAACAACGGCACCTCGTGTTGCTCGAGATAGTGGTTCCACGCCCAACCGAGGTAGAGCGCGCGACGTGGGGTCTTGCCCAGCGCATGGGGAACCGCCACCGATCGCCACTGCTGCGCGATGTCGAGGAGGTTGCCGTCGGGCTCGAGCGCCGTCTGCAGCCGCTCGAACGCCTCGTCCTCGGCCTTGGCGGCCCCGGGTAGACCTCGCGTACGCCGACCCCGGGCGATGATCCACGCGGGCAGCAATTGCTCGTGCACGGCGACCAGGTCGACGGCATCGAGCCCCGGAGGGTGCTGCGGCGCGTAGATGCGGTCGCCGTGCCAGTCGATCTCGCCCCTCCACCACATGCCGACCTGTGGCTGTCGCGATGCCCAGGTCCCGGCGCCGACCAAGACGAGCACGGCCAAGGCCCACCACCACCACGCACGCGATGTGCGGGCGGGCGTCCACTCGATCTCCGAGTCGGATTGCTCTAGAGAGCTCACGCCGCGACCACGGGCGCGCACCAGGCCCACGCGCTCCGGGGAGCACGGACACACCGCGGCCATGGTGGGTTTCCGACGCCAGGCGAAATCTCCCGCTCGAGCGGATCAGGCTCGACGACGAGTGAGCCTCCCACGGCCAGACTTCCCGCCGGTTCAGCGCCAAACCGGTAGAAGCTCAGCCGGGTCAGGCTCCTCCCGGACGAAGGTCGAACCGAGCAAGAGCCGATGACGCGACCGGGGTTCGGCGTCGCGGCACGAGCCCATCTCGATGCAAGCGTCGATGGCCGAACTCGATCGATGTTCGGGCGGGGCTCGCCGCATCGAACATCACCGCGAAGCCCAGCCCGCGCGATTGCGAAGAAGTTCGCTCGGGCACAGTCCAGAGCCTTCGACCCGTTCTCACGCGGCATGGCCTCCACACTCGGGAACATCGCCGTCCCCGGGCCCGTGGGCCGTGTACCCCGTCTGCTAGCCTCGACGTTGGCGGTTTTCCATGAGCCCCAACGCCGTCAGCGGCAGCTCCCTGGCGAGGCTGCGCTTCGAAGGCGCATCGGGTGATGCGTCGAGGAGCGAAAACACTGCCACAGCGGTCGGGGGCGGTGTCATGGCGCGTGGAAAACCGCCAAAGTCGAGGCTAGTCTCCAAGCATGTACGCCGGGTGCCGATGTCCCCGCTGCCCCGAGGCTACGCTGGTAGCCCGCACCGTCGAGGGCTGCGCCATGCTGGCGTGTCGTCGCTGCGGCGGCGGGTTCGTGAGCGCGGGTGTCGGCCTGCGCTTGCTCGCTGTGCTCCAGCCCGAGGTCCCACCCACGCGCGATGATCTCCCGCCGACCGGGTGCCCGGTGTGTCGGGGGCCCATGCGGCAGGTCTTCGCTGCGACGGCCCGCGTTGGCGTCGATGCCTGCTCGAAACACGGGGTGTGGTTCGACGCTGGAGATCTGGCGCCCGTGGTGCGGGCGGTGGCCCAAGCGCTGGGCAAGCCCGTCCCCGAGGTCGCCGATGCCCTCGATGCCCACGGCCGTACCGTCCAACCCTCGCCTGCGCCGGCCACCACCGGGCCCGCCTCGGCGCCCCGGTGGACGCCCTCCTCGACCGAGCCGCTCGACCGCAGCGCCCAACCGCCACCGCGACCCGACCGCCCAACCCCGGTCTATCGGCGCACGGCAGCCGACACCGCCATCGACGCGGTCGACCTTGCGATCCACGTCGTGGCGTTGCCGTTCGAGCTGACGTTCAGCACCCTGGGGGCGCTGGCCAGCATCCTCGACTGACGTCGGCGGCCGGCGCTACTCGATGAGGAGCGTCCAGCCGTTGATGCGACCGGTGTCCAGGTTGGCGTTGTCGGCCACCTGAAGCTGCCAGGTCCCGCCGCGATCCTGGTCGGCGAAGTCGGTCAGCTCGAGGGTCTTGACCAGGTCGTCCTCGCCACCACCGGCGCGGTCGTGCAGCGTGACGATCGTATCGCCGTGCACCAGGCGAACGGTGAGGTCGCCGCGGTAGGTGTGCTCGATCTGGAACTCGACCGTGATCCGCGAGACGACGCCCTCGCTCGGCACCTCGATGTTGGAGGTCACCCCCACCGGATCGTTGTCGGGAATCTCGACGACCTCTTCGGAGTCGAAGATCTCCGCCTCGGGGTCCGTGGGCTCCTCGATGCCGGGCTCCTCGGGCTCGGGCAGCTCGACCTCGGGGATGTCCGAGACCCGCACCGAGCCGTAGGTCTCGACGTACTCCATCGAGATGAAGCCGTAGCCCGCCCCGTGGGGGTTGTCGACGCCGAAGCTCCCGGTGCCCCAGCTGTTCTTGAACACGAAGAAGCCGGTGTCCATCACGGGCTCGCCGTTGGCGTCGGTCATGACCGAGCCATCCGCTTCGCGACGCGGGACCGACATGTCGAGGTCCCAGCCCACCAGCAGTACCGAGTGTCCTGCCCGCTTCTCGTGGCTCTTGGTGATGTCCTCGGCGTTGGGGTCGAGCACGATGCCCTTGTCCCAGTTGTCGGTCGTGCGGGTGAGCGACGTGCCGCGGTGGTTCCAGGCTTGGTAGAAGAAATCCAAGCCCACCACCGCGCCGGTCCCGGTCACGCGCATGTGGTCGATGATCGAGTTGCGACGGCTGTTGCGATAGCGACCGCGGGGCAGCGTGAACTTCTCGGCGTCGAGCGCCTCTTGGGGGGGTGCACCGTTGGTGTAGCAACGCGTGGGACGATCGTCGCCGTTGTCCTTGGCGCACTCGGGGTCATCGTTCTCGTCCCACTGGTCGATCTCGTACGCCCAGGCCGACTCGATCGGGATCCCATACTCGTTGATCGCCTGGAGGTTGTAGTTGGCGTTGCTGCCGCTGGTGCGGGGGAACGACCCGACCTCCTCCTTGACCGACCACTGGAGGTACTGCTCGGAGAAATCCGGATCCTCCTGTCCCGCCAAGATGTACAGGTGCTCCATCAACGCGGTCGTCGAGAACACCGAGCACACGCCGCGCCGCCCTTGGCTCTTGACCGGAGACTGCACGTCGACCAGGTCGAACTGCCGCGGCGCGGGACCGTCGGCCTTGATGTCGAACGGCAGCGCGTCGTTGCCGGGCGCGCCATCGAACAATGCGTCGTAGTCCGACAGCGGTGCATCGCCGTCTCCACCGCTGCCGGTCTCCGAATCACAACCCGAGACCGCGACGGCCGAACCGAGCATCCACAACGTCAAGAGCGAGCTGAATCGAGTCATCTTGTACTGCGTCCCCCTGCTCCGACCAGTAGGACGCCGCACCATCGGTCGGTATCAGGGAACCCCCAAGCGCTTGAAATCCTTCGATGTGATTTTTGCCCACATGTCTGCTTGAGTGGCAGAGATAGGTGATTTCACGACAGACTTCCCCCTACCTGTACCTGCGCACGATGGGGACGACGACCGAGGGCCGACCACCGAGATCACGGAGTACCGCGAGGACACGACGCGGCGATCCACGACACGATGGCCGGCACTCGACAGCAGCGACCTACGGCCAGCTACCGCTCACCCATACGTTCTCGGGCCCGCCAGAGGCACCACCGTCTCCGCCGCTACCGCTGGTCGTCGAGCTGTTGGTGGTCGAGCTCGTCGTCGTCGAGCCACCCGTCGTCGAGCCACCCGTCGTCGAGCCACCCGTCGTCGAGCTCGTCGTCGTCGAGCTCCCCGTCGTCCACGTATCCGTCGCGTCCTCCACGATGCCGGTCGTGAAGCCGCTGGTGCCACCCGTGGTGCTGTCGGTGTCCGTGTCCCCCGTGGTGCCGCTGCTCGTCCCGCCGTCGCAGCCATCGTTGAGAGACGTCGAGTCCCAGGGAAACGGGTATGTCTGATCGGCACCCGTACTGTCGTCGTTGTGACACTCCAGGCATCCCTGGCCCGGCAGATGGGTGCCCACCTGAACCGGACGGCTGTCACCGCCGAGTGTGTTGCTCACGTCGGCCAGCTCGATCGGGACCTCGTCGAGCAGACCACCGTTGCCGTTGACGGCCGCACCGATGATGAGCCCGGGCGATCCAATGATGTCTCCGTTGCCATCGCGGGTGATGGGCCCCCACAGGAACAGCTCCGTCGCGCACAGGTTCGCACCGAGCCGGTCGTAGCTGAACAGCACGAAGTACTCGACCGTCGTCCCGTTCTTTTGGAAGGTGATGAAGAAACCGAAGGTCGCGCGGGTGCCCTCCTCGTTGAGCACCCCCGATGGATCATGCTCTTCGATCCAGCCCGGGTTGTCGTCCAGCGTCAGAGGATCGGTCGCACACCCACTGGAGTTGATCCCCGCGAGGGTGAAGATATCGGTGAGGACCGAGGTCGAGCCCACGCCCTGCCCGCCTTCGGTGGGCCGCTCATGGCACCCCGGCTCGTCTACGGGCCACACCGTCACATCGCTCGCACAGCCCAGGTCCATGACGTTGTGGAGCATGTCGTCCGCCGTGAGCTCGCAGCGATAGCAGCTGTGCTGCGCGCCGTTCCACCACACCGTCTTGACCTCGGCGATCTCGCAACGATTGCCCGCCGTCGTCAGCGTGTCACCGACGTTGGCGATGGGCGGCCCCAGGTGAATGTCGTGGAAACCGTCGCCGCATGCCGCGTTCACCGAGGTGACCACGCCGGGCGGCAGATCGATGGGATTGGTCAGCTCCGGGGGAAGGGTGTAGCTCGACTGGCGAAAGCCATCGTGCCGCGAGGACTCGCCTCCGCATCCGGTTGCCACCAACCCCAGGACCATCGTGGACCACACGAGGGTGCGAGAGCGGGAAGATGAGAGCGACCATGTTCGACGTGTTGTTTGGTGCATGAACTGCCTCGTGTTCGACCGCGCCCTCATTCCTCGGCGCGTCGTCCACCCTGCCGGACACCTGATGTGCCAATCCTCCATGACATCCGACACCGGTCCATGGGTCATGTTCCGGTTCGGGCCAGCGACTCATTGCATTTTCTGGTTCGGCCACGTCGTCGTGGTCTCTCGATCCCAACGAGGGCAACTCGGTTGTCGGCCAATTGGGCAACTTGCCCGATGTCCGTCCCCGCGCATCGACGTGGACCCGACGACGCATCGGTCGGTTTGACAACCTCCAGTGCGTCCCCTACGTTGGATTTCGCTGCACGCTGCCGCATCTCGCTCGGCTGCGCCCGCACGGAAACGGAGGACGATATGCAACCCCTTGTGATCAGCGGTCCGATGTCGAGCCTCGTTTCCTCGCGCTCGTAGTTACGCGACCGCTCTGCGCTCGCTACCGCCGAAACCTCGGCGGGACGCAGGCCAGTGGAAGCCAGGCTCTCACCCTTCGAGCAACCGTTCGGCGTGCCGCAATGGTGCGCCTCTCAGTGAGAGCAATCCCAATTGTCCAAGCATTCCAACCGGCGTGGACGACGTTCACGCCACCCGGGGCCCGTCGATGTCGACGCGTCCCTCGAGTCTCAGTTCTTTCCATCCCGGTCTGGCCACGCTCGTCGGTCCGGCAACGACACCAAGAGCCTCCAGCTGTGCCGACAGGTGCAGCAAAGGCTCGATCTCGTCCTCGGCGAACTCGAGGATCCTCGACTGCAGGGGCTGTGGGTCCAACGCGTGCTCCCTCAACCCGGAGGCCGTTCACTCCTGGTGCAGGTCGTCGACTCGAGCGGCGGCTCGCTCGGCGGGATCCTCGAGCGACTCGGGGCGGTGCGGGGTCGACTTCGGGAGCAGATCGCGGCCGCCATCCATCGCAAGCGAACGCCTCAGCTGCACTTCATGGTGCTCCCCGCCGTGGTCGTGCTCGCCGACGAGGACGGTGAGCCATGACCGCCCCCACCGCTGTCATCGAACAATGGCTCGTCGAACCGCCTACGCCGAAAGTTCGTCGCGCACTGGCCCAGATCGCCCGAGGCCCCGACGTCGCTCGGGTTGCGGTCATGCCCGATGTGCATCTGAGCGCCGATGTCTGTGTCGGCGTGGCCCTGGCCACCACGTCCACCCTCTACCCTGCCGCCGTGGGGGGAGACATTGGCTGTGGCATGGCGGCGCTGGCCTTCGATGCCCCGGCCAGTCGCCTTGCCGAGGCTCGCGTTGCCGCGCAGGTCCTCGACGGCTTGTACGGAGCGATTCCCATCATGCGTCACGCTCGGCGCCGTGGGGTCGGCTTGCCGCAACCCCTGGCCGATTGCGAGCTCAGCACCCCCTCGCTTCGTGCCGTCAAGTCACGGGAGGCGGGGCTACAGTTCGGTACCCTGGGCCGAGGCAACCACTTCCTCGAGCTGCAATCGGATCAGGACGACCGCCTGTGGTTGATGGTCCACAGCGGCTCCCGAGGGATGGGGCAGGCCATTCGCCAGGCGCATGAGCATCGTGGGGTTCGAGACCGCACTGGTCTTCGCGGTCTTGGTGCCGAGTCTGACGATGGCCGGGCGTATCTGCGCGATGTGCAGTGGGCCCTGCGCTATGCCGCGGCGAGCCGAGCCCGGATGCTCGCGCAGGCGACACGCGTGCTCGCACGTGTGTTGGCGATCGACGCTAATGAGTCCAGCGCGATCGAGTGCCACCACAACTTCGTGCGCCGCGAGTCCCACGATGGCCAGACGCTGTGGGTGCACCGCAAGGGAGCCTTGTCGGCGCGGGAGGATGAGGTGGGGATCATTCCCGGCTCGATGGGGGCCGTCAGCCACCACGTGCGGGGCCGGGGTTGTGCAGCGGCCCTGTGCTCGAGCTCGCACGGTGCGGGCCGAGCCATGGCGCGTGGTGTGGCGCGGCGTCGGATCTCCGTGGATCGCCTGCACGAGCAGATGCGAGGGGTCTGGTTCGACCACAGGATCGCCGAGCGTCTGCGCGACGAGGCACCCTCTGCGTACAAGGAGATTGGAGCCGTGATGCGAGCTCAGCGGGCGCTGACGCGAGTGGAGCGGACGCTGCGACCGGTCTTGGTGTTCAAGGGCGGGTAGCCGCTGAGCGCGACCCGAGCTTGGCCAAGTCCGAGCTCGGGTCGCCCCGCGTGCCCAACACACCCAACGGCGGCAAGGGATCGTCCCCCCGCTCGCCAGTCCGCTTCGGTCCGCGGATCCACGCGCGCGACCACTTCGGCCCCGGCGTGCATCGACGCTCGTCGAGCGGAGTGCTCGACCCGCAGCCGCCTCAAGCCTCGGCCAGCAACGACTCGCTGATCGCCCACAGCTTCTCGGCCGACTCGTCGCTGCTGGCGTGAGCGTCGACCCCGAGATAGCGCGCGGTGGGAGACCCTGCCTCCGTCGGCTTGGCCACGTCGCAGTCCTCGCAGTACACGCCGGGCTTGCCCTCGAGCTTGTCCGTCGTTGCGGCCCACAGCGTGGTGGAGCAGCCCTGCTCCGGCGTCTTGAACCCCGCCTTGGCCAGCGCAGAGGGCTCTCCGTTTTCCTCGATCCAGCCGAGCGCGACCATCTCCTCCTTGGGCAGGTGGCGCTGCAGCGGCGTGAAGATGCCCCCGGGGTGCACGGCAAACGCGAGCGCCCCCTTGTCACGGAGTCGCCGCGACAGCCCGTTGGCGAACAGTGCATTGGCGGTCTTCGACTGTCCGTAGGCCTGCCACTTGTTGTAGGGCTCACTCGTGAACTGGATATCGTCCCAACGAATGTCGCCCACCTTGTGACCCGTGGACGACAGCGCGATGACCCGGGCCCCCTGGGTCTTTTCGACCAGGGGAAGGAGCCCCTGCGTCAGCGCGAAGTGTCCCATGTGATTGACCCCGAACTGAGACTCCCAGCCCGGCCCGACCCGCGTCTCGGGGCACGCCATGATTCCGGCGTTGTTGATGAGGAAGTCGAGCCGCGACAGCTGGCCACACATCGCCTCCGCGAAGCTCCGCACCGATGCGAGGTCGGCCAGGTCCAGGGGTGCCGTCGTCACTGTCCCCTCGATGCCCGCGAGGCTCTCGGCCGCCTTGGCTGGCGAGCGAACCGGGACGACGACCGACACTCCCTTGGCCGCGAGCGCACGCGTCGTCTCGAGGCCGAGCCCGCTGTAGCCACCGGTGATGATGGCGGTCTTGCCCGCGAGGTCGAGGTCCGCAATGACGTCGGCGCCGTCGGTCTTGGCCGGGAACCCAGAGTTGGTGGGGACTTGATCGGAGACAGCCATGCAGTGCGGACTGTCGCACGCCGGACCTGGCGGGGCCGGAATCAAAAAACCCCGCCAAGGCGGGGTTTCGGGGTGCCCAGGCGCGGATTCGAACCACGGACACGCGGATTTTCAGTCCACTGCTCTACCAACTGAGCTACCTGGGCAGGTTGCTGTCGGGTTGGACCGGGTTCGTACTCTGAACGACGCCCCTGCGTCAAGCGCCCGCGTTCTCCGGCCAACAGCGGGGATTCGTTCACGATTTCGGCGCTCTAGGTCCGCGGGGCGGAGCCGGCCTGGGGGTCCGAGGCGTGTCCTTCCGCCGTGGGCGGCGGGACGCGCACGACGAAGGTGGTGCCGCGATCGACCTCGGAGTGCAGCCGGATGGTGCCGCCCAGCTGCCGCATCAGTCGGCGGACGACGGCCAACCCCAGGCCGGTGCCCTTGGGGTCGCGGGTATAGAACGCGTCGAAGATCTTCTTGCGAAGGTCCGCGGGAATGCCGATGCCGTTGTCGAGCACGGCGACCTCCAGCCAGGGCACACCCCCCTGTTGGTGGAAGGCCATGCGGATCTCGACCAGGCCCTCGCGACCACCGCCGCTCCGCAGCACGACGGCACGCCAGGCGTTGCGCACCAGGTTGACGACCACTTGCCGCAGCGCATCGGCATCGAGCACCCAGTGGGGCTCCTTGCGAAGCGGCGCGGCCACGTGCAGGCGGAAGGGGATCCGGGTGCCGTCGACGGGCG
>JAHZJA010001203.1 GCA_022601155.1 Deltaproteobacteria bacterium
GGTGAGTGTGACCTACCCGTTCGCCTTGGCGCCCCGCTGACCGAGTGGTGGGTCGTTCCAACCGCTGCTAGGGCGGTGAGCCGAAGTTCTGCGTCCAGTAGTGCGTGTAGGGACTTCCGGGCGCGTTGTAGTAGCCGACGCCCAGCTCCTCGAACGCGGCGTTCATGATGTTGGAGCAGTGGCCGTCGCTGGCGAGCCAGCCGTTGACGACCTGCGCCGGGGTGGACTGGCCGGCCGCGATGTTCTCGCCCCACGTCGACCACGCGTACTGTGCGTTGCCGATGCGGACGGCAGGACCTTCTCCGGCCAGGTTGGTGTGGCTGAAGAAGTCGTTGTCACCCATGTCCTGCGAGTGATTGCGGGCGGCACACGTCAGCGAGCCGTTGTAGGCCAGCGGTGGCGCCGCGGGGAAGTTGCCCTCGGTGCCGCAGTTGGTGGGGGTTGAACGGGCGTTGTTGACCAGCGTGAGGACATCGGCCTCGAACGTCTCCCAGCCGCCGCTCCACCCCGAGACCTGGTTGCAGTAGGCGTTGTTGGGGAAGCCGTTGCCGGCCTGCATCTGGCAAGTGTTGGAGCAGGCATCGGTGTCGTCGTTGTTGCCGTCGTCGCACTCCTCGCCGGGGCCGTTGAAGCCGTCGCCGCACTCGGCGTCGTTGCAGGCGTTGGTGCACGCGTCGGAGTTGGAGCCGTTGCCGTCGTCGCACTCCTCGCCGGGGCCGTTGTAGCCGTCGCCACACACGTTGTTGGTGCACTCGGGAGTACAGGCGGCGCTGGGACCATTGGCGTTGCCGTTGTCGCACTGCTCGTTGCCCGACCACACCAGGCCGTCACCGCAGCTGGCATCTTGGCAGCTGGAGGTGCACGAGGCCGTGTCTGCGTTACCGGCTCCGAGATCGCACTGCTCACCAGCCCCCGGCTGCTCGATACCGTCGCCGCACGCAGGCAGCAGGCACAGATCGGTGCAGCCGTCGTCGTCGTTGCCGTTGGCCCCGTCGTCGCACTCCTCGGCCCCGTCGACCATCCCGTTGCCGCAGCTCTCCAGCGTGCAGGTGTCGCTGCATCCATCACCCGCGACGGTATTGCCGTCGTCGCAGGCCTCGGTGGGACTCACCTGGCCATCGCCGCACACGTTGAGGGTGCAGTCGGCCAGGCAAGCGCCGTCGGGGCCGTTGGCACGCCCCTGATCGCACTGTTCGTCCCCGCCATCGCTGTCGAAGACCAGGCCGTCACCGCACGTGGCCTCGGTGCACCCCGTGGTGCAGCCGCCGTGGTCGCTGTTGCCCGGCCCCTCGTCGCAGCTCTCGCCACCCTGGACCACCCCGTCGCCGCACTGCGGGACGGTGCAGGCCGAGGTGCAGCCGTCGCCGTCATCGGCGTTGCCGTCGTCGCACGCCTCGCCCGGGTCGAGCTCGCCGTTGCCGCAGGTGGCGAGCGCACACATCGAGGTGCAGTCGTCGCCGTCGTCGAGGTTGCCGTCGTCGCAGCCCTCGCCCGGCCCCATGAAGCCGTCGCCGCACACGTTGTTGGTGCAGTCGATCTTGCAGGCGCCCGTGTCGTCGTTGGCAGGGCCCTGGTCGCATTCTTCGTCGGACTGCGTGACGCCATCGCCACACATGCCCTCCTCGCCCGGCACGCCGTCGTCCGAACTCCCGCTGCCATCGCCACCCTCGGTGGCGTCGCCGGTGGGCCCGTCACCGGCGTCACCCGTGGAGGCGGCGGTATCTCCATTCCATGCCTCGGTGTCGACCGCCGAAGGCACGCCCACATAGCAACCGGAACCGAGGGCTAGCGCCCCCCACAACCACGACCTGTTGAACTCGCGCTTCACTACGATGGCACCAACCCCTCCCTCCGAGCGTGCGGTGTCAGTGCGCGCGGGGCAAGTGCTATGTACGTGGGCTCCGTGACGCTCGAAGCCCCCGAGCGGGAAACGAGCCCTCTCGGTGCCGATGCGCTGCGCTCCAAGCCCAGCCGCGGTGCCCTACTCGCACAAACGAGTGGCCGTTGTGTCGCGGCCGACCGCGCGCGATGACGAGCCCGCCCGTGGTCTCAGGCCGACTCGCGCTGCAGCTGCATCGCCCAGTCGACGCCGACCACTTCGTAGGGGTTCATCTCCGTCCAGACATTGTCACCCTGGAGGGGTTCACTCGAGACCAGCAAGTGCTTGACGAAGCCGCCGGTCTCGCTCACCGCCTCGCACTCGGGGCCGAAGCTCGGGCAGTGATCGCGGTCGGGGCATCGCTGCTTGTGGCTGCTCCAGAACAACTTCTTGCCGCCCTGGTGCGCCACCATGATCCGTCCGTTGGTGAGCACGAAGGATAGGTAGGTCTGGTCGGGTGGACCCGCATCATCCATGCACGGCTCCCCCACCACGCCGACCACCTGCGCGACGGTCTCTCGCATCGCATCGATCACATCGTGCACCGGGAACCCAACGCGGTGCAGCTCGTGCCGTCGCGACATCTGTCCCAGCAGCAGATAGAACAACAGCTCCGAGTCACTGTCGCCGAGGATGAAGCGCCGCAACACCGGCGGGACCAGAGCGAGCAGCGACTCGCGAAGCTCGGAGAACCCCGCGAGATTGCCGTTGTGCACGAACACCCACTGCCCGAACTGGAACGGGTGTGTGTTGATGATCGACAGGTTCCCCTGCGTCGCCTTGCGCAGATGGGCGAGGACGGTCTCCGATGCCACGATGCCGGACACCCGCTGGAACAGATGATCGTCCATGGCCGTGGCCACGCTCTTGATCACATGCGGCGCTCCGGCATTGTAGTAGGCCACCCCCCAGCCATCGGGATGGCGATTGCTCTGCTGCATGAGCGCGTTGTCAGCACTGACCAGGCTCCGATGAACCTGGCTTTGAAGGACGGAACGAAAACCGAAAATCCTACACATTGGCGTCGTATGTGGGGGCTGGTGCTACGCACCGCGGTGACCCCGAACCTCAGCACGCTAGCCCGGGCATGGGTCTCGAGGCAACCGCAGCCCGCTGGAACGGCCATGGGAGGCGCTCGCCGGAGGCCGCCCCGATACCCGCGCGGACTTTCCCCGGCGTAGTGGGTGGCCTAACGTAGTCGACATGCGCCTATCCCTATCCTATCCAAAGGCCTGCCTGGGCCTCGTGCTCGTCGGATGCCCGACGGACGGAAGCGAGGACGACGGCGGCAGCGTGCCTACCAGCACCGCGACGGGCACGGGAAGTGACACGCAGACGCCAGGCTCGGGCGAGACCGACTCCCCGATGACGGGACCCACCGACACCACGGGGCCAGGTTGCCCGGCGGGCGAGGTCGGATGTCCCTGCCTTCCCGATCGCAGCTGCGTCGGCATGGCGAGCTGCGAAGCCGGGACCTGCCAGGACCCCAACGACCCCGACACGACCGACGGCGACACGACCAGCGGCGGCCCTGCCATGTGTGGCAATGGGACGGCTGAGCCAGGCGATCTGTGCCTGGGCGAGTCGACACCGTTTGCCATGGGCGCGGGCACGATCGACGTCCTCGTCGGCAACTTCGACGCCGACCCTGCGCTGGACGTCGTCGTCGCCAACCGTGACGCCAACACCGTGGCGATCCGGCTCGGCGATGGCACCGGCGATCTCGGGGTGCAGACCTCGTTTGCAGCAGGAACGGGACCGGTCGCCATCGGAGCGGGCGACTTCGACAACGACA
>JAHZJA010001204.1 GCA_022601155.1 Deltaproteobacteria bacterium
ACGCTGTTCGAAGGCGAGCCGGTCCACACCATCGAGGGTATCCGCGCGGTCGCCCGTCGCGACCTCGATCCCCGCGCCATCGAAGTCGCGCGCAACCTGGGCGCGGCCCCGCTGCTGCCCGCGCACCTGGTCGAGATGCTCGAGCGCGACCTCGGCCCCGTGGAGGATGGCGCTTGCAGCCCCGATCCCGCTGCCCCCGTGTTCACGCGGGCCCCCACCCCGGCTCGACTCGCGGCGTGCTACGAGGTCCTCGACGAGGCGGTCATGCGCCGGACTCCAGGCGAGCCCCGGCGGCTGTCCGATCCCCGGACACTGCGTCGACTCCGTGCCCTACCGCTGGTGCTGTCGGAGGCCTCCACCTTGCATCGCCCCGGCGCCGCGATCGTTCGTGCTGATCCGGCGCTGCGCGAGATCTATGCCGGGCTACGGGCGTTCGTGCACCCCGAGCACGACGCCGCCGTCGAGCCCGACGATCCGGCTCGGGCCACGGCCACGGCGTTCGTCGACCGGCTGGGCGTACGCCAGCTGGGCGTGCTGGACCTCGTCACCGACTTGGAGTCCGAGCTGGGCGAGGGACCGGTCGCCGATCTCTCCGCGACCACGTTCCCGGGGACCGCGGCCCGGCTGAACGCCGCCCTGACCCTGCTGGCCGAGGCGTCGGTGCCCGTCCAACGCCGCGCGGCACGACTGCCCGTGTTCGTCGCCCAAGATGGTCGCTACCACCGGGCTGCTCGTGGGCCCGGCGATCACCAGGGCGTGTTGCTGTTCGAGCCGGGCCATGTGGGCACGCAGCTTCTGGCCTACTACGGCCAGACGCGACCGGTGCACGTGCCCGGCGACGACGACCCCGGGCTCGCCCTGCTTCGGAGTGCACGCACGCCTCTGCTGTCGCTCGACTCGCTGGTCGCCGATCTTCGCGAGCGCACCGAGCCCCTCGATGCACCCGAGCTCGACCGGCTGCACGCGCTGCTCGAGGCCATCCGCGACGAGGTGCCGGCCCGCGCTCGTCGCCAGCTGGCCGAGCTACCCATCTGGCCCGACACCACCGGGCGCTGCCGACCGCTGGTGGGCGACGATGCCGTCCGACTCCCCCACTCTCCGCAGATCGCCGCGCTGCTTCCGGACGTCCCCTTCTTGCACCCTTCGGTGCTCGCCCGGCAGCACGCCGCCGACATGGGTGGTGAGCACATTGGGCTCGACGCCCTGGTCGATGCCCTGGCCACCACCGCCAAGCCACCGCTTCGCATCGAGCCCACGCCCGCCTCGTCGACCGCCGCGCTGCAGATCTTGTGCGCCAGCAAGGACGCCATCCACCCTCGGCTCCGCGCGCGGCTGGCCAAGGTCCCCGTGTTCATGGACGACCGCGACGAGGGCCACCCCCTGGGCGACCTGTCACTGGCCGAGGATCCCGAGCTGCGCCGTGTCTACGGAGACTGGCCCTCGCGGCACTTCGTCGACCCGCAGTCGCTCACCCGCTCCGCCATCACCGAGCTCGAACTCGACGCCCGGCTCGAGCGCGTCGACGCAGCGACGCTCACCATCGACCTGGGGCGCCAACACCAGGCCCTCGACGGTCAGACGCTCGGCACCACTGCTCTGCCTGTGGTGGGTGACGCCGACCATCTCGCGCTGCTGCTCGAATACTGCGCGCGACAGGCTGCCACCCTGCCCCGGACCGTGTTGGTACGGCTGACCCAAGCCCCCATCTTCGTCGATGTACGGGGCCGCCTGGGACCGCTGGGTGACACCAAGGCCGATCCCGACCAAGACCATGTCTACGCCTGCAGCCCCCCCTTGCGCCCTCTGCTGGACGCGGTGGGGACCCGCGTCCTGGCCCCCTGGGCGCAGGAGCTGGTGGGGCCGCTGGTCGAGACCTCGGGCCGGGGCCATCTCGACATCGCCGCGCTCGTGCGACAGCTCAGCCCGTTGTCAACGGTCGGCCCCGGGCAGCCCCGTGCCGCGGTGCAATCGGACGATGCGCTCGCTCAGATCCAAGCCGCACTCGTCGAGGCCGCCCCGGCCCTGGCCCGCGACTTCGGCCCTAAGCCCCGTGAGGGTGCACCACCGAGCAGCCCCACGCTGGGCACGCTGGCGATCTGGCCCACAGCCGTGGGTGGGGTGGTCACGGCCCACGACGCGATCGACAGCCAACAGCTGTCCGCCCTGCTGCCCCCCGATAGCCCCGCGCGATCGGGGCTCGATGCCGTCACCGTCCACGAGGCGCACGTCCCCCGATTGCGTGCCCTCGCGCCGCTGGTCTTGCCCGCGTCGCCGCGACGGTTCGCGGCCGAGCTGGTCCGGCTGGGCGCACGGCCCAACGCACCGCTCGCCGAGCAGCCTCCGACCTTGCGCGACCTCGACCGCATCGCCCAGCTGTTTGCCTTCATCGGCCCGGACCACGAGCCCCGCCCGCTGGTCGGCGCCGACGGTCGGCTGAGCCTTCAACCCCTGTGCCGGGCGAGCGCCGACACGGTCGAGCTGGTCCACGGCACCGCCTTCGCGCGGACGCTGCTACACCCACAGATCACCGAGCGACTGCCCGCCGACGTGCAGCTGCCGGGGGTCGAGCCTGCGGCCGTCCTCGACGCGCTGCTCGACGGACGGCAGCAGCCCGGGCCCATGGCCGAGCACCCAATCCTCTGCGACGAGCAACGGCGTCAGCGCCTGTACACGTGGGTGGTCGCCCACGAGTCCGCAGTGTTCACCAGTCCAGACGCGCGGGCACGGCTGCGCTCGCTGCCGCTGTGGCCCACCGACCGCGGCACGCTGCGCCCCTCCGACCAGCTGGTGGTCGACCCGGACCTACCCGAGCTCGACGTCGACTGGACCCCCCACCCCGAGCTACCCGAGCCGACCCTCGCGCTGCTCGTCCGTCACCTGGGAATCGGGCGCCCTCCGGTCGAAGACCTCGTGGCCGACCACCTCGCCCCCGCCTACCGTGCCGCCGCCGCGCGCGGCGACGGACCGGGCGCTGCTCGACTCCTGGACTATCTCGCTGGCGCGGTGACCGGTGCATCCGCCGATGACGTCCACGGCTGGCTCGCCGATGAGGGCACGATCCGAGTCGAAGGCGGACACGAGCGCTTCGTCCCGGCGTCGACGCTGCTGCTGCCTCCCGCCGACCTGACCGACGCGGTCGAGGCGGTCTTCGGAGGCAGCCACCCGCCCCCGCACGCCAGGCTCACCCCGGGCACCCACGGCCTGCTGATCAAGATGGGGGTCATGCAGGATCCCCCCGCCGCGTGGGTCGCCGAGGCAATGCACGGCGGTGTCACCTCGACCACGGTCGCGGCGGGGTTGGCCTCGTTGGTGGCGCACCTTCATCGCGGCGACCCCGAGGGCACCGTCGCGACGCTGCCCCTGCGCGACACGGCGTGGGTCCTCGACGGCAACGGCGTGGCCCGGCGCCCCCCCGAGCTGTTCGCCTGGACGACCGATGTACAGGCGTTGGTCGGTGATGCGCCGGGCCTCTACCCCGCGCCCGAGATCTCGCGAACCCTCGGAGACACCCTGTGTGCCTCGCTCGGCTTGCGCACCGCCGCCGATGTACGGCTGCACGAGGTCGTCGACCACATCGATGCCAGCCGGGCCGCATCGATCCCCCTGCCGTTTCGCGTGTACCAGTGGCTCGAGCGTGGGCTGTCCGAAGGCTGGCTCGACGGCGCCTCGCTGCGCCGCCAGCTCGCGGGGCGGGCATGGATCTGCAGCGACGACGGCGAGTACCACCCCGACGATCGCGTGCTGGCCGTGCGCGCCCTCGAGGACTTCGGTACCCGCCGTGGCTACTGGGAGCGCGGCCACGCCAAGTGCCCAACCCTGTGTCGCCGTTTCGGAATCCCCACCCGAATCACCGCACAGGTTCGCGCGGCATTCATCGAGGAGATCGCCACCGATGCAGCCTCGACTGGCGACCGGAACCTGCTGACGGCCGAGCCCGCGATACCGCGGATGCTGCTGCGCGCGTACGCAGGCCTGGGCCCTGACGACGACCCTCCGCTGGCCTCTGTGGTGCTCGCCCGCCAGTGCGGGGGCAACGAAGCCGGAGCGTTGCGCCTGCGACCACGGACCGATCCCCTGCTGCTGCGCAGCGACACCCCCGCGCTAGAAGCCCTGTTTGCAGCGGTGGGAGAGCTGTTCGTCGCCGCCCCCGGGCCACGCGACCAACGGGTCGCGATCGATGCCTACTACGAGCACTGCGGTATCCGACGGCTACGCGACGCGTATGAGGTCCGCGTCGCGGCAGTGGGCGAGGACCAGACGGCGCACCACGCCGAGGCCATCGCGGGGCTGCGGGTCACGCTGCGAGGCCTGCTGTCCATCTTGCCCCGGGTCCGAATGCAGCGCACGCACCTGTCGACGGATGGGTGGGTGTACGACGAGCGCCTGGCTTCGCTGTCGCGAACCGGGCCCATCCACGCCCAGCACGGACTCGAGGTCGACTACATCTTGGAAGACGTCGGTCATGCGCGGACACGGGCGACCGCGGTCTACGACCCGGGCTCGGCCGCCTTGCTGGTCGACACGGGGGTCTTGCGTGATCCGGAGAGCACCGTCACCGGCCTCGCGCAGGGCCTGATGGCCTGCATCTACGACGGCCCGGGTGAGGAACAGCTGGTCGATATCGTGGAGATCCTGCTGCGGCTTCGGACCCGCGAGCGGATGGACGCCTACCTCGACCAGCGCCTGTTCCCCTCCGCGGACGAGCCGGAGGTCGGGCAGAGCGGACGGCTCGCGGCACGGGTGGGCGAGCTGTTCGACTATGGCCTCGACCGGCGTCTGGTCTCGCGATTCGATGAGCTGCAAGGACGACCGCTGGACCGCTGGCGTGAGCCCGCCCTGTTCGAGTCGATCCCGCCCGACCAGGAACAGGCGGTCCGTACCGTGGTCGCTCGCATGCTGGCGGCGGTGGAGCTGTCGGCCGCCCCCCAGCCGATGGTCGAGGCGCTGGCGCTGTTGCTGTCGGCCGAGTCACTCAGTGACGTGCCCGCGGGGCTGCTGACGCCCCAGACCCCCGCCGAGCCGATGTCCGCCTCCCCTCCTTCGGCCTTCCCCTCGCGGCAAGACGCGGGCTCCGGGCCGAGCACCAGCGACGGGGTGCCTTCGCTGGCGGAGCTCGAGGCTCGCCTCGAAGCGATGACCGCCGGGGGGCAGCCGGGCGAGCTGAGCCAAGATTCTTCGACCCACCGCTTCGTCATGCCCCCCGACCGGGTCGACCTCTCGGGCTACGCCGACGACGCGGCCCTCGACGCCGACGACTCGGCCCTCGACGCCGACGCCGAGCCTCTACGGTCCGCCGAGGACACCGAGCCCACGCGAGAACCCGACGCCGCGCGGTCGGCCCCCGCCGAAGGAGGATTTTGGAGCCGACTCGCCCGTAGGCTGGGCCTGTCCGACCCCGAGCCTGTGGAGGAGACCCGCCCGACATGGGCCGAGCCCGGAGCCAACGTCCTGGGACCCTCCACCCACATCGGCCCGCAGCTGTGGGTTCGGGGTCGCACGCTCCGTGAGATGGCGACCCATCGCATCCCGATGGGCCTGCTCCACCAGCCGCGGGTTCTGCCTGCACCCTATCGCTACTGCGTACACACGCTGGGCGCCAAGTTCGACGCACAGTCGCAGCGGTGGCTGCCGCAGTCCTTGCCGCGGCTCACCGCATTGTTCGACGGCGAGCCGACCGGGTACCAGGTTGCGTTCGCAGGGCAGCTCACCCCCGGGCGCAGCGTGCTGCCGATTCCCCTATTCGGCGACATCACGCGCCTCGAGGTCCTCGACGCCGAGCCCTCCGCGCTCCGTCCTCGGGGGCGGCTGCCCGGCGGTAGCGCGGTGGTCGACGTCGACGCCGAGTCGCCGATCCAGGTCCGCTACGAGGTGGCCCTGCGCCGCCCGCCGTCGCTGAGCGAGGCCACCACCCTCCAGTGGGATTTCGGGGGACCCACCCTTCCCCGCGAGGCATTGCCCCGACCGGTACGCACTTGGCTCGAACGCAACGCCTCGACCGATCGCGGCGGCTGGGAGCAGGCACGACGGGTCGAGGCCTTCGTGCAGCGCCACTATGTCTACGACCTCGACTTTCGCGAGCGGCCCGAGGTGCAGCGAGCGGCCAGCGAGCTCCGGCCTGGTGTCGGCAACCATCACCTCGCCTTGCTTCACGCCAGCGGCGAGGGGGCCGTGTTGGGGCGCGGCGTCTGCTACGAGCTGAACGTGCTGGTGGTCGAGCTGTGCCGCCACCTGGGCCTGCCCGCCGTGGTGGCCACCGGTTGGATGCTCGACGAAGGCTTCGCCGCTCGACCCGATCATCTGTTTGCGCTGGCGCTCGTTCCCACCGTGGCCGGTACCTGCCTGCTCCCTCTCGATGCTTCGACCGGCCCCGGCGGACATGTGCGCCCTCTGGCTGGCGCCGAGCCACCCACCGTCGGTGTCCAACCGCCCGCGCGACCGCCGATTCCCGACACGGGCGGAGGGTGGACCGGTTCGGTCCTCGCCGGGCCTGATCGGGAGGCCGCCATCGAGGACCATGTGCACGAGATCCACCGCGCGGTGCGGGCCGAACTGGACCGCCAGCGACAAGCGCTGCGCCGCATCATCCGCATCGCCGAGGCCGCCGCGGGTCGCCAGCCCGATCCGGCGACTTTGGCCGACGACGACGTCGAGCAGCTGCGGCGACGGGCCTTGGCCGCCGTGGGCAACCGCGACCGCTTGCTCGCGATGCTGGCGGTGATCCGTGGCGACTACGAGCGCGCAGCGGTGGTGCCCGAGCCCGTACAAACGCTGGTTCGCGAGGGCCTCGCCACGGTGCAGACCTATCCCAGCTATCGGGTGCGACCGAGCGACGAACGCGACGCGTGAAGCCGCTCGCCCCGAGAGCCGACGCACGACGCCCCCGGTTCTCACTCCCCGGCGACTAGGCGACGATGCATTCGCTCATGCTCGTGCGCCTCGCCATCGCCATCGCGACCCTCTCGATCGCCGCTTTGGCCTGGGCCGGGCAGGATACCGCCGCCGCCGCGCCGCTCAGCGTGCCGATCGCCGCCGCGCTCGGTGCCATCCAAGGCGCCACCGAGTTCCTGCCCGTCAGCTCATCGGGGCACCTGGCGCTGGGCCAAGCACTGTTCGGCATCGACCCCGAGGCAGGGGGGCACCGCTTCAGCATCGTGGCTCACGGCGGCACGCTGCTCGCGGTCCTTTGGATGTACCGCCGTGATGTCATCGAGCTGGCTCAGGTGCCGCTGCGACCGCTGACGCCGTCGCCCGCCCGCACCATGCTCCTGATGATGATCCTGGCCACGTTGCCGCTGGGGCTGGTGCTGCTGCCCGGTATCGAGGACGCAATCGTCACCGTGGAGAGCCACCCCCGCCTGGTGGGCGTGTGCTTGTTGGTCACGGCTGCGATCTTGTGGTTCGCGTTCTCCCGGCCCAGTGAGGCGGGACGAGACGACGAGTCCGAGCCCCCGCCCCCGCGCTCGGCCGTGATGGTGGGGCTGGCCCAGCTGTGCGCGGTGCTCCCGGGTATCTCCCGCAGCGGCTCCACCATCGCGGCGGGCCTCGCTCTGGGCCTGTCCCGCTCCGCCGCGGCTCGGTTCTCGTTTCTCATCAGCATCCCCGCGATCCTCGGCGCCATCGTGCTCGAGGTGGCCAAGCTGGGCGAAGAAGCCGGGACCATCGATCCCGTCCCCTACATCGTGGGCTTCGTGATCAGCTTCGTGGTCGGCCTGGCATGCCTGCGGCTGCTGCTTCGCCTCGTGTCCTCGGGTCGTATCGGTGGGTTCGTGATCTACCTGGCCGTGGTCGGCCTCGCCGCCGTGGTGTTGGGCTCGTGACCGTCACCACTGCATTCGACCGCCTGTGCGCGGGGCTTGGTCGCCACCCTGGCCGTCCCGTCCTGGTCACCGATGCGGTCACCCTCGATGGCGGTGGCCTGCTGCGCAAGACCGACGCATGGGCGGCACGCCTGGCCGCACGCGACCTTCCACGAGGGTCCCGGATCGCCGTGCTCGCACGAGGCCACGCCGACGTCGTCGCCCTGATGCTGGCCATCTATCGCCTCGGCCTGGTCTACGTCCCCATCAACCCACGGTATCGCGGCGCCGAGCTCCAGCACGTGGTCGAGGACTGCGGCGCCTCGATGCTGCTGTGCGATCAGGCCCTCGCCGACGATCGCCTCGGCATGCTCGACCCCGGCCTTCCGCGGTTTGGGATCGATCCCGGGAGCGCCCTGCCCTCGCTCCCCGATGCCGCCCCCGCGGTGGCCTCTGCCCTGCGGGACGACGAGACCGCGATACTCGTCTACACCAGCGGAACCACCGGTCGCAGCAAGGGGGTGAAGCTGTCGCTCCACGCCATCGTGGGCAACATCGGCGCGCTGACCGAGCTGTGGGGCTGGACCGCGGACGACGTGCTCTCGCTGGCCCTGCCGCTGTTCCACGTCCATGGGCTGTGCATCGGCGTCCATGGCGGCCTGCTCCACGGCATGTGCATCCGCCTGCACGCGCGCTTCGACCCCGCGGCGATCGTCACCGACTTCGCCCAGGACGCGACCATCTTCATGGGCGTGCCCACCATGTACGGACGCATGCTCGAGCACCTGCAGGCGCAGCCACCAGCCGCGGCCGTGCTCGCTCGCGGTCGGCTGTTCACGGCCGGTAGCGCGGCCCTGCGCCCTGCCGTACTCGAGCACTGGGAGCAGCTGACCGGTCAGCGCATCCTCGAACGCTACGGAATGAGCGAGACCCTCATCACCCTGAGCAACCCACGCGACGGCGAGCGACGCCCGGGAGCTGTCGGCCACCCCGTACCCGGGTGCGAGGTCCAGGTCGTCGATGATGCGGGACACCCCGTCGCGCCCGGCGAGATCGGCGAGCTGTGGGTCCGGGGCCCGTACCTGATGCAGGGATACTGGAATCGGCCGCAGGACACCGCGGCGGCCTTCTGCCGCGGGTGGTTCAAGACCGGCGATGTCGTCCGCTCCGACCCCGACGGCTACCTGCGGATCGTCGGTCGCCGCTCGGTCGACGTGATCAAAAGTGGCGGCTTCAAGATCGCCGCGCCACAGATCGAGGAAGTGCTGCGCCAACACCCTTCGGTGCGCGACGCCGCCGTCGTCGGAGTCCCTGACGCACGCTGGGGTGAGCGCATCGCAGCTGCTGTCGAGGCCAACCCCGGCCACGTTCCAACGCTGGACGTCCTCGGCCCTTGGGTGGCGGAGCACCTGGCCGACTACAAGAAGCCGCGGCAGATGGAGGTGGTCGACACCTTGCCCCGCAATGCACTGGGTAAGATCCAAAAACCCAGGCTCCTGCCCTTGTTTCAGCGACCCGACGATCCACGCGATTGAGTCGCAGTCCCGTGGTAGCGTCCCCGCTGTGGCCGACCCCGGCGAGCAGCTGAGCCTCGTCCCCCGGGAGACCGGTGCCGCGGCCCCCCAGACGACGGCCCATGTCGCCCTGGACTGCCTCGCCCGAGTCTTTGGACACCACCAGTTCAGACCCGGGCAGCAGGCACCGATAGAGGCCCTGCTCGAGGGCCGTGATGCACTCGTCGTCTTGCCGACTGGCGGCGGCAAGTCGCTGTGCTACCAGGTCCCCGCGGTGGTCCAAGCCCGTCGGGGGGCGGGAACCACGGTCGTCGTCTCGCCCCTCATCGCGCTGATGCGGGACCAAGTCGAGGCTCTAGTGGCCAAGGGAGTTCGCGCCGCGGCCCTCAACAGCCACCAGGACGATGCCCAACGCAAGCGAGTCCTCGCGCAGCTCGATGCGGGCGAGGTGGAGCTGCTGTATGTGTCCCCCGAGCGGGCCACCACCACGTGGTTCTCGGCCCGGCTGGCACGCATGCAGGTGGCCGCGCTCGCCATCGACGAGGCGCACTGCGTCAGCCAGTGGGGGCACGACTTTCGACCCGAGTATCTGCGCCTGGGTCAGCTCCGCAAGGCCACCGATGCTCCGATGGTCGCGCTCACGGCGACCGCGACCCCCACGGTGCGCGAAGAGATGGAGGTGGCCCTCGGGCTTCGCGATCCAGTGCGCATGATCGGAGCGTTTTCGCGGCCCAACCTCGCACTGTCCAGCTACGCGCTGCGCACCGACGCCGAGCGCATGGCCACGCTGACGGACGCGCTCGAGCACGCCAGCCTGGGCGCGCGCACGGGACCAGGCCGTGCCATCGTCTACTGCGCCACGCGGCAGAAGACCCAGCGTGTGGCCAAAGCGCTGCGCGGCAAGGGCGTGTTGGCCAACCACTACCACGCCGGTCGCACCAAGCTCGCACGGGAGCGAGCCCAGCGTTCGTTCGATGCCGGCAAGACACGGGTGCTGGTCGCGACCAGTGCCTTCGGGATGGGCATCGACTACGACGACGTCCGACTGTTGGTGCACTTCCAGATGCCGGGCAGCCTCGAGGCCTACTACCAAGAGGCGGGGCGTGCCGGGCGTGATGGGCTGCCCGCGCGTTGCCTGTTGTTTCACGGTGCCGCCGACGTCATGACGCAGCGGCGCTTGATGCAGGGCTCATCGTCGGGCTCCGCCAGCCACCGCGCTCGTCGAGAGCAGGCTCTCGACGCGATGCTCGACTACGCCAAGGGGCAGCAGTGTCGACAGCGGATGTTGAGCGACCACTTTGCGACGGCTGCCGATGCCGCGCCGCCATGTGGAATCTGCGATGTGTGCACGGGGACCGTCCGTGCGGCCGCGCCTCCCAAGGTTGCCGCCCCGCCCCCCGAGGTCGGCACGGCGTCGCGGGCCGAGATCCGGACCCAGGTCGTGGCCTTGATGAGGCTGATGCCCAAGCCGTTGGGCGCGATGACGATCGTTCGAGGCCTGCGAGGCAGCCGAGCCAAGGCCGTCCGCGCCGCCAAGCTCCACACGCTCGAGCCCTACGGGTCGCTGGCCAGCCACGATGAGCCGACGGTCGCAGCCGTGCTGGCCGAGCTTCGCAAGGACGGGACCATCGTCGACCGTGGCCGCAAGTACCCCACCGTATGGCTCGCCGACCGCCCCGCGCCCACCCGCGGGGGAGGACGACGCGCCCCGACCAAGGCCGAACCCAACGCCGAACGACGGCTCGCCCAGGACCTCGAGAACTTCCGGCGCCGCACCGCGCGAAGGCTCAAGTGGAAGCCCTATATGGTCTTTCACCGCAAGGTCGTCACCGCCGTAGCCCGGGCGCGCCCACGCACCATCCATGAGCTCGGGCTCATCGCCGGGCTTGGTGCCGCGAAGATCGAGCGCTTCGGCGACGAGATCCTGGCGTTGGTCGCCGACGCGGGCTAGCACAGACCGCGCCGTGCTTGCCACGGGTCGGGAGTCCGCCAGCGGCTTCGAGCCGACGCGATTGCCGAAGGGCCCGGGTCTGTTCTCGAACACCACACGACGCCAAGAGCATCGCCAGCGCGGGTGTCATGGGTCCACGAGAGCACGGAGCACCCCTCGACCCGTCGCACACCGCTCAGTCGCCGGCCCCGCCCACGTCCAGCTCGACCTCGAGAGCCTCGCGGACCAGGCGGAGAATGCTGCGGAGGGCCTGCTTGCTCTTGCCGCTACCGGGACTGCGCCGGGCCTGACGCAGTAGCTGGCGCAGACGCTGGGGGTCGGCCATCGGATGCTGGTCGACGAACTCCGTGAGCGCACGGTCGCCCTCGGCGACCAGCCGCTCGCGCCACTGCTCGTAGACCTGCTCCCGCTGCGAACGTCGTCGCTGCTTGCCCGCGTCCCGAACCTCCTCGGTGAGCGCGTCGACATCGAGGCGGCGAAGCATGGTGCTGATTCGACGGAGCTCGCGAATCCGGGCGTTCTTGCGGAAGCCGCGGCAGGCCTCCACCGCCGAGACGACCTCGGCGGGCAACGACACCGTCGCCAGCTGCGGCGGCTTCATCTCCACCAGCGACTTGGCCAGTTCCCACAGCGCGTTGGACTCGGCCCGATGCTCGCGTGCCGTCGGGCGCCCGCGTGACTGCTCGGCGTCGAGGTCTGGGTTCTGAAATTCGGCCGGCCAGTGGTCGGCTTGCTCGGGCGCAACTCGGCCCTTCTTGGGTTGTGGGGGCTGCACACCGTCGGACGATGAGGGCGCGGTCTCCTCCGTCGCCAGCTCTTCGGGCGCAGCGTCGGCCGGCCCGGACGCGGCCGACTCGGACGACGAGGGCACGGTCTCCTCCGTCGCCAACTCTTCGGGCGCAGCGTCGGCCGACTTGGACGATGAAGGCGCGGTCTCCTCCGCCGCGCGCTCTTCGTGCGCAGCGTCGGCCGCCCCAGACGCCGACGTCGCCGGCCCCTGTGACGGCGCGTCGTCGGTCGCGGGGTCGGTCGCTGCGGACTCGGAGGGCGAGGGAGGCGAGACGCTCACGCCGCGCACCATAGCCCGGCCCGTC
Organism: Deltaproteobacteria bacterium; assembly: GCA_022601155.1. Lineage (GTDB taxonomy): Bacteria > Myxococcota_A > Polyangia > Nannocystales > Nannocystaceae > Paraliomyxa. The sequence continues at coordinate 12,356 of JAHZJA010001204.1, forward strand.
ACGGCGCGACGGTAACGCTGCTGGGCCCCGTATTGCCCTGGATTTCGGGGTAATACATCGCCTCGGCCTTCGTCGGTGGCATGGTGTAGACGCCCGGCGTGATGGCGCGCAAAAACACCGTGTGGTGGTGCGTGCCCGGCGTGAGCCTGTCCGCGAACACCAGCGCACGCTCGGTCTCCAGCTCGGTGTGGCTCACCCACCAGCCGCGACCACCGCGTAGCACCATCGCGCGACGACCCTTGCCGATGCTGGTGTCGACCGCTTCGAGGCCGGCCGGCAACGGAATGTCGACGGCCACGTAGTCGAGGGTGTCGTTGGTCGTCAAGGTCAGGTCGAGCGCGACCATCTCCCCGTGGCCGATCAGATCGCCCTCGGCGACAGGCCCCGACGCGACACGAAGCGCTCGCTCGACGGTGATCCCCGCGGCGTGGGCGACCAGTGTCGATGGCTCTGGCATCCAGCGGAGCGCCACGCGGTAGTACATCCGGCCCTTGCCGCGACGCGACAACGTCACCCGCCCCTCCCGGGGCGACGCAGTGCCGTCGTCTTGCCAAGGCAGAGCGAGGTCGAGGGCCCGAACCTCGGCGCTCCGGCCCTCGAATCGCCCTTGCTCGACCAGCTCGCTGCCCATCCAGACGTTGGTCTCGAACCCAGGGACCTCGGCCTCGAAC